>JALYSC010000013.1 GCA_030855005.1 Bacteroidota bacterium
ATAAGGTGCATAATCTTCAACGTATCCACCCAGCGGCATCATCATTCCTAATACACCATGAATTGTCAGGTCCCCGGGAGTGGTGTGTGCATCGAGCGCCGTGCCTTTGATCCATAATCCCCAATCCTGAAATCCTTTCTCTCCTACCAGGTATCCTCCACTTGATTTCGTAAATACATATGGAAGAGCTGCGATCACATTGATTTTGTTACCTAAACCGAGAGCGATCATCGGCATTATGGATTGGCGGGTGAAAGTGCCAATATTTCCATTCGCGCGTATAATCGTTCCCTCCCAGTATTCATCCCAGGTCTCATGAGCATAGATGGCAGCGATACAAATCTGCCCGTTACTCATCATTATGGCATCTGTCGGAGTCTGGGACTTCACCAAATGAGCGCCCATGAGTGCGAGGATTAAAAGAGACCAATATCGTAATGAAATATGCATAAGCTGTTTTGCAGATATTAGATTCAACTTCGGCACAAAATAAATATAAACACTCTCAATTTTCATCATTAGGTCCAATAGACCGTTATTCTAATACTATTCTAATACTCATACATCATGCTTGCTCCATACGTTTTATGTCAAACAATACGATTTAACAGTCAACACCGATGAAAAAGCTATAAATTTTTTTCTTCATTTTTGGTTTTTGCATCGGATGTCAATCCCTTAAGCAAGTACCAGTAGGAAATACACAGTTAGATATAAATGCCATTTACAATACATCCGCACTCCGCGGCGAAGGCATGATCAGCACAGGTCTCAATGAAAGAGATCTCGCACTTTCCGCAGTTGGCAATCGTCTATATTATACGATCGGTAATTACAATCAGAAGTAAAGAGCCATAGATGATCCACGTCAGACATTTTATTTTACAAATAATCGTGGCTCACTCAGTCCGGATCAATATGTTGACGTTAATCATTTCATCAAAGAAGCCAATAAGCCACTCAATGGGTATCATGATCACCACATCAATTTGTCAACATTAGGTATCAAATAAAAAAACGGACTACCCCGTAGTCCGTTACCCTAAAAGCTCACTCTACCCTAAAAACTTTTTTGTATTGTCAGAATCCATTGCCAGCAAAAATTCATATTCTCTGGCGACGGGACTTATGTTTTTTTATGATCCCCTTTTATATTTAAATCTTTACACAAAAGTATATTGATCTAAATGTTGGACCTATTTATTTCCGATGATCAGGTATTATTACGATGCGAGCAGGCTTATAATTTTACTCTCCACCTATAAGCCACTTTTTAAACTCCGGAGAACGTTCCTTACTTACAATTGCATCTTCTTCAGTTGGCGGAATAAGCTTAAGCTTGACACGCGATTTAGAATAAGCAATCATCTCATCGATCGCCTCCATTTGTACTATAAATTGCCTGTTGATCCGAAAGAAATGCAGCGGATCTACCATGTGCTCGATTTGATCAAGACTTTGATCCAACGGATATCTTTTATTGCCTGGCAAAACTGCAAAACTGACTTTATCTTTAGAATAGAAAAAGGCAACCTTATCCAGGTCTATCAGTTTAAGAGTCTGACCCATCCGCACCAACAACTTTTTTGCTTTTCGAATAAAGCCTGCTTCTTCTAATTTATGAATGAGTCCTACACCGGAATCTTCTCCATTGATTTTAACCTCTACTTTTTCAAGGGCTTGTTGCAGTTCATTTTGCTTAACTGGTTTCAACAAGTAATCAATGGCGCTTACTTTGAAAGCTTTTAGCGCATACTCATCATAAGCAGTGACAAAGATCACGGGGGCTTCGACCGCTACTTTATCGAAAATATCAAAACTGGAACCATCCGCAAGATGTATATCCATCAGGATAACATTAGGTGCAGGATGTGACTGCATCCATTCCACAGCAGCTTCAATACTGCTCAACACACCTGCAATGGTATGATGCGAATTTATATCACCTATTAGTTTTTGTAACCTGCGTGCAGCCGCCTGTTCATCTTCTATGATCAATATATGCATATCCTTATTTGTTAATTATTGGTATTAATACTTTAAACGTTTGTTCACTCTGTTCAATAATTATTTTTTTATCACTCATGAGTTGATAGCGTTTAATGATACTTTGCAATCCAAACCGAGTGGATAATTCCTGTTTAGCTTTAAGCTGAAGGTTGTTTTCCACTTTGATATAACCATTTTCGCTACTGATAAAGACATCCAGGGGTTTTTGACTGGATATTACATTATGTTTCACGGCATTCTCCAGCAGCATTTGTAAAGTCAAAGGAAGAATGCAGGCATCCTTTGGAGGTGCTGACATATGTAGTCGCAGATTGGTTCCGTAACGTTTCTCCAAAAGATAACCAAAATTTTGAACCAGCTCCCACTCTTCTTCCATTGAAATAGTTTCCTGCTCGCGATATTGTAATATACTCCTGAAATAATCCGATAGCTTTTCAACATATGTAATTGCTACATCCGGAGAGCGCACATTCTCATCAATGATCGTAATTAGTGTATTAAAACTATTAAATAAAAAATGAGGATTGATCTGGGCTTTTAGTGTCTGCAATTGCGATTCGATCATATCTTTTCGCACATTTGCCTGTCGCTCTGAACGTTGCTCCCTTGCTTTAATAATCAGATACAACAATCCACCTGTCAGGATGATCAGAAAAGCGACAAACCATGGCATTTGCCAAAAAGGCCTTACAATAGTAAACGAATAAGAATCGATAGGCTCATCCAGGAAAAATTTATTCTCCGATGCTTTCACTGAAAATGTGTATGTCCCCGGGGGCAAACTGGAATACGAAGCAACATTGTCCTTGGATTCTTTCCATTGAAGATCGTAGCCTTCAAGTTTATATAGATATTTTACGCTATGCGGAGATGTGTACCACAAACCGACATAATCAAAGGTGAAATAATTTTTGTTATGCGGGAAAGAATTCACTGTTGTGATATCAATAGGTTGCTCGTAAACGAAAACGTCAGTTAATTGTGTACGCGGATGGATACTTAGCTCGTGTCCGGTTGCATAATATTTTATCAGCTTATTTTTTCCGGTGACATATACATGTCCCTTCGAATCCGATGTAATAGAGTTAAATGCGGCATCAAAATCATTGATACCAATCTCTTCATCATAATACATAAAATGTCTGCGGTCGGGCTCCATCAGTTCAAGCCCACGCTTATGAGCAAGGAGGAGATCTCCCGTACCAACCATTGCCATGGATGCAACTGACATATTTCCCAGGCCCTCATTAAATCCTAACAGGCTATAATTTAACCCATCGAACTCCACTAACCCCTGATCAGAAGTGTTAAACCACATATGCCCACGGTGATCTTCACAAATAGAATAAACTGTACGCAATGGAATACTGTCAGTACCGGAAAATTGTCTCACGCTATCACCTTGTATACAATAGACACCATTCCCACTAGTCGCAAACCAGGCTTTGTCCTTCGAGTCCACGAAAACCTGGAAGACAAAATGCAATGATGATTGCCATGCATTGTCCACCAGTGGAAACCGAATATTTTTGTCCAGAAGAATATTTGTTTCCAGAGGATATGACACCACACCTTCCAGTGTAGAAATCCAAATCACCCCCTTACCACTCGCCATCGACATAATGGTGCTGGAAATAATGGGAACATTCTTCCCTACATTAAGAATGGACTGAGTAAAAGGATTGTAGATAAACAATCCTTTGTCAAGGGTTCCAATCCATAGGTTATGATAGCGGTCTTCTACGATCGATGTAATGTTCCAATCATACTGCGGTGCTATCCGGATGACGCTGGCAATAGCGGCTGGCTCTTGCTTCATGAGGTACAGTCCAATTTTAGTTCCTATCCAAATCATATCTCGATGATCTGCAAACAGGGTTTGAATTTCACCAATATCAACAGCTACACTTTCAAAAGGACGAAACCCTGATAACAAAAATCCTTCCCGCAATGCAATCCAAATATTTCCTTCGACATCAGTCAATATTTTAGATATCTCACCCTGGCGAGTGGATTGCAGCGACATCACTTTTTGTACAAAACCAGTTTGTGGATTGTATCTCCACGCTCCATTCTTACGTGTCCCAATCCAAAGTTCTGTGTTATCAAATATTTCAAAGGAGGTGATTTCATCCATGCCTTCACTTAGAAAAGGACTGATGATTTTTTGAAGTGAGGATTGATAATAGACTACGCCATATTCAAACGTACCGATCCAGATATTTCCATTCTCGTCAGCCTTCAATGCGGTAATAATCTGATCAGGCAATCCATCCGCCAGACCAAGACTCTTGATAAATTTCTTTTCGTTTTCAAATGTGCAGATGTTAATTCCATCATCCGTGCCAAGCCAGATTTCTCCCGACTTAGTATATGTCATAGCGTATATGTCATTGCCTGATAGTCCATCATCCTCACCAAAATTAAAGACCCGCTTACCTGTATAGACATATACACCTTCACCATAGGTAGCAAACCATATTTGTCCAAATTTATCTTCCAGAATAGCCGTGATTGATTTCACAGGATGACCTTCTTCAGCATCAAACCGAATAGGTTTACGCGTTCGGTCCAGATAAAAGATTTCACCACTTGAAGTCCCAATCCACAATCTGTGCTGCCTATCTTCAAATAAGGCTGTGACTTTGTGCACCACCTCCGGCGCATCGAAAACCACTGGATAAGAATTAATGCCATCGAATCTGACAAGGCCCTGATCAGTCCCGATCCACATCATACTCTGATGATCCTGGATCATAGAATTGATCATCATGGCGGAATTGGGATCTCCGATCTCGTGCTGAAAAAAGAATGGCTCCTGTGCGCTTATCCGGCTAAAAGAATAGAGAAGGATAACAAGAGCTAAGAGGCGATTCATGATTTTGAACGCTGTGCAAATTCTATATCAACATGCACTGAAATTTGCTCTGCTATTTTTTGATTTACGATCTTGGGGATAGCGATACCATGATCGGCCACCGGAACAGAGAAGGTAGTCTGAATATGAGCTGAATGTTCTTTGATGGTGAGCGTCCCTTTGATGATTCTTTCTTTTTTGATACCATGAATTTCCAGATCCCCTTTAGCCCGGACGGTATAGATGCCCGGAGTATCAAATGGAATGTCCTCAATTATCTTGCCACTGAAAGTTGCCTCCGGGTATTTTTTTTGTTCCATGTAGTTCTCGAGAAAGTGAGTGCGCTGTATATCACTGTTGAATCCCTGAAAGCTATTGACACTAATTGTAAATGCAAATGATTTACTCGTCGGATTAATTGCACCCCGCAAGAATTTGCTCTCTGCGGATATTAGTTCAAGTGGTGCTTCTGATTTAAAACCGGCTGCTCCACGCTCCGAGATATATATATCTTCCTGGGCCATGCTTTTAGCAATGAGGCAAAAAACACTTAAACAAACCACTAATAGCTGTCGCATCATCAATCTCTTCATAACAGGGCACAATGTAAGTTCAAACCTGACCGAAAATAGCTCTTTATTAATCCATCAACACCAAAAGACTGACGAGCAGGCATAATCTGCTGATGAACCTACTCAGTTAAGATGTGTAGTAGAAAAGCCAACAATTTGTTATGGATATAACGCCGAAATTGGGAAGTTAACTCCGCTCAATACGATAATGATACCCCAATAAGGGGTTATCGAACAGAAAATTTACCAGCTATCTGGCCATTAAAAGTGATAAGGTACAATCCGGAGGGAAAATCCTCCAGCCTGATTTCATGCATACCTACTTCCAATGATTGTGACCATATTTGGCTGCCCTGGAGATTAAATATTTCATAGCTACCCTTTTGTGGCACCATAAAATGTATCATATCAGTAGCAGGATTTGGACCGATATTGAATTGAATGCCGGACGTCTGAATTGAAGAAGCAGAAAGAAGATTGTCTGTACTGATTTCATCAATACAAACGTAAGCAGGTGTATTCATTCCAAAGATGCCTACATCACTGGAACTTAATTGCATGACCAGTGAATCTACCTCACCGAGGCTTGTCAGATCGACATATTTCCAATCCTTGAGGATATAATCTTGTGATGGTTTTCCAAAGCGAAAATCAGCGAGATATACATCGATACTGTCATCAGAAATAGCTCCACCCTGGTATTTTTTAATAGTCAGCATGAAAAAGTCCGGATCATTACCCGTCTCCCCTCCAAATTTTTTTGCAAATGCATCACCATCCAGCATACTTAGATATGCATAGGTTGAATTGGTCACATAAAATCCAATCATTGGTTTACCAATAGCTTTACCGGTAGGATAGATAAACTCAGGATCAAAAACGTATCCTATGGTGTAATGTGTAGAACCTAATGCTCCTCTTCCAACAATCGAACTGTATTGATTAGTAAAGCCAGGAGTGGTAGTGTTGGTATCCGCTGAAATTGCATATCCTGACCATACATCAAACTTGGTATTATAATCATTAGGAAGAAAAACAGAACCGCTTTCAAATCCCTGCGCAGGAGAAGCATTATTAATATACTGACCCGGCTGCAGGTTATAGTTTTCAAATGTTGCTACTACCTGGCTGTAGCTGATAGACTGAACACTAAAAAATAAGAAGGCAATTACGATTCTCATTCGATGAATTTTGATGGGTTGATACTTACCGGCTTAAAGTTACACATTCCATACGTCATAGCCGATTGAGGAATGGGAAGGTTTTAGTCAAATTGGAACTTTACCCCTCCGGTAAAGGATCTGCCTGGCATAGGGCGTCGTTCGATAATCCTATAAGGAGTGTCCCAAATATTTTCAACCTGCAGATAAAGTAGTCCTTTAAGCCTAAGTACCTCAAAACCAATGGATGAGCCACCGGATCCAATGTTGGATGGAGCTATTTGATCATTAATACCGGTTGCACTGCCAAACCAACGATGCTGGTAGAATACCTGAAATTTCTTGTATCGGATAGTAGCACCTCCACTCAGATTTTCCACCGGGACATAAAAGAGTTGCTCACCCGCATCAATTGCAAATTCACGGAGTGGCTCCTCAAATGTGGACCAGGTCAGATCTAATCCACTATGAAATTCAAAAATCCAGTTTGCTTTTTCTAATCCTCCTTTTAATCTGGTTTCAACACCACGACTTCGCACACTTGCAATATTTAGAGGAGACCAAAAATTATTGCCATCTTTTACAGGAGGCATCCACATGATCCATTCATCAATCTGTCGTGTATATGCAGTCGCAGACGCATCAATGCTATGAGTTTTATTTTTGAGTTTGTAATAAATACCACCTTCCACTGTGAGTCCTTCTTCAGGCACAAGGGAAGGATTACCCCCCGGTCGCCAGTTCAGATCATTGAGAGTAGGTGTACGATAGTTGCGGGAGACACTTGCTTTAATTGCAAATCTGCGCAAATTGTACTCCCCGGCGAGATCAAACAATAACGGGGACCAATCCCCTGCAGTATTTTCTTCACGAAACTGAAGTCTCCAATACCAATCCCCCAACGTGTATCCTGCAGTTATAAATGCTGCATTTTGATTTCGTTTGGTATAACCTTCGTAATTTTTAGAATCCGCATTTGCGATCTCAGCATAGATACCTCCTGCTACATGTAAATGCTGACCAAAATGGCGTGATACAGATCCTTCAGCAAGCCACGTTCGAAAACGATTAGTTGTATATAATAAAATAAGTGTATCCTGATAATCAATGCGCTCATCAAGCCACGCAGTCTTTATCTGCCATTTGGTTTTTTCTTTTTGCAAATTCCATTGCAATGACGCACGAATATTATTATCCTGTTGCGCAGCTTTGCTGGTGGTCTGTGTGGTGGTGGGAGGAATCTGGCGATCGGCATATTGATACCATATACGACTTATTATTTGCTGATCCTTTGATGGCAACCACGCTAACTCCTGCAGCAATCCTAAATTTTCAACATGGTTATGCACCTGATGACGTTCTTCTGCATCTTTACTCAACCTGTATTGATAATTATTTTCAGCAGCCTGTGTAAATACACGTGATGAAAATCTGAATTTTTTAAACCCATAATCCATTCGAAGATTGCCTTCGCGCATACCCCAGCTACCAATCGCTACTCCGATATTTATTTTATCATTTTGGCGGATCGGATCATTAGCCAGAGAAATCAGACCACCCACAGCACCGGATCCAAAAGCTGCCCCATGACCTCCGTAATGAACGGCTGCTTCATCAATAAAAGATGCGGGCAGTAGCGCAAGGTCCAAAAGTCCCAGCATGGGATTACGCAGTGGAATACCATTCCAAAGAATCTGTGTATGAGTAGAATTTCCACCCCGAATACCAAGAGTCGCTAAAGTACCTGCACCATAAGATCGAACATATAATGGAGTATTCCTGGACAGCATATCCGCCAGATTATCATAATGTCTGCTTGCCAAAGTCAGGCTATCCAATTTGTCGGTATGCTTGCCAATATCCGTGAGATCAATCCGTTCGGCTGTAACTTCTATTGGAACCAGGATAATTACTGTATCCTGTTGGGACATGGCCATGGCAGGGATCAACAGGATGCCTGAGATCATGATTAAATATGCCAAATGTGCTCTACCAGCCCATCGTCCCATGTATCAAAAGTAACGTCTATGTACCCGTTACCGGAAGTTTTCTCTGGCAAAAGTATATTTACGGTCTATGAGTCCAATTCGGATCCTCTTCACCATTGGTTTGCTTTCATTTTCCATCTTACAAAGCGCTTTTGCACAAATGAAGATGCAACCCGTGCCATCCTGGGCTACAGTGTATGAGGTGAATGATAAATTTTCGCCTGAAAAAGAAGCTATCTCGGGAGGTTATGTGATGATCTCTAGTGCAGAACAGGTCCATATCCCTTCGCACACGCAAAATATCCAGCAGGCTACTTTAGTCTTCAACTCAGCAGGAATCGAATACATATCGACGGTAAGAATCAATTTTAAAGCCTCTTATCAGCAAATCAAATTCCATCGGTTCGCCCTCATCCGAAATGGGATTTACATTGATCAGGCTTCGATGCCTGACATAAGTATCGCCGATGATGAATCCGGCACGCAGGATCTTATTTATAACGGATTGAAAACTGCAACTATTCATTTTAAAGATGTCAGATTAAATGATATACTTTTTATAAACTATAGCCTGGCAGGTCAAAATCCTGTCTTCAATGACCATAGCGGAGAAGAATTTCATCTGGTGAGTTCAGATACCATGGACAGAATGGTTATCTCAGTTATCACAGATCCTGACAAACCACTTTTACACAAAACATTTAATACAACAGAAGAGCCTGTTTTCCAAAACAGAAATAATCTGCTTTATACTACGTGGGATTTAAAAAATATTAGTAAATACGAATGGCAATATTATCCGGGTTGGTATAATCCTGCACCTCACGTCAATTTCTCTGACTTTTCTTCATGGAGTGATGTAAAGTCATGGGCGCTTCCTTTATTTCAAACAAAAGAAAAACCATCTCCTGAATTACTTACATGGATTAATGATGTAAAATCTAAATTTTCATCGACAAGGGATCGCGCTACCTATGCCATCAGGTGGGTCCAAAATGAAGTACGATATCTCGGTTTAGAAATGGATGTGAATTCTCATCAACCCGCCGAACCAAATAAAGTTTTCAGGAACAGACATGGCGATTGTAAAGACAAATCCTTGTTATTGTCTACGATGCTGGGATTACTGGGGATTGAATCCTATTCTGTCCTTGTCATTTCTTATGAAACTCACAACCTTGTTGAGCAATTACCGGCTGCATCCGCATTCAACCACTGTATTGCTTTAGTAAGACTGGGTGGATTTACCTTTTATGTTGATCCGACAATTAATTTTCAGGGTGGCGTTGCTCCTGAAATTCGCTGTCCTTATTACGGTTATGGCCTTGTATTAAATAATAAATCAACAGACCTGGTAAAATTGACCGAACCACTTCCTTCCAGGGTGGTCATGAATGAAACATTTGATGTCAATGAAAATAAAGGTGGAACAATTAAAGTCCTTACTACTTACGAAGGAGCTGCCGCAGATAAAATGCGTTCTGATTTTCAATATGGCTCATGGAATGCTTCACAGGAGTCATATACATCCTATTATCAACAGGTTCATGATAGTGTCGTTGTAGCAACAAATCTAAAAGTTACGGATGACACTATTGCCAATATTTTCAATGTTGAGGAGAACTACATAATTGGAAATTTCTGGGTGCCACTTATTTCCACAAGCAATTCAGAGCTAAAATATTTTGCACTCCGGGGCAGCCTGATCGCAGACTATTTGCCTGATGCCCTGGATAATGATTATGACGGACCACTGGATCTCTATCATCCCTATACGCTGTAGCAGCATATTGTTGTAAACCTGCCTACCAAATGGTCAATACAACTGAATGATGCTGATTTAGAAAATGAATTTTTCAAATTCACTGCAAAATTCCAATTAACTAAAGGTACAAAGGTGACATCCGATTACACACTGCAAACAAAAGCATGGCATGTGGAGCAGGAGGATCTGCAGCGCTACAAATCTGATAGAAATAAAGTTACATCAGACCTATTACTGCATCTGTCTGAATCGACTTCGAATGCCGGAATGGGAATTGTCATTCACATTGCCTTTTGCCTGTTCTTTATAATTATCTTTTCAATTTTCTGCTATCTCATCACCAAGTGGGATCCACAACCCCATATTAAAGATGAGTACTATGATACTATCGGAGGTTGGTTGGTACTTCCTGTCATTCATCTCGGGTATGCGCTTGCTATGAGTCTTTGGAAACTATATACAACCGGGACGCATGTCAATGCATATTTCAAGTTAGTTCAACTCTCGGGCACCAGTGTGCTTAGCATGGACAAGATTACCATATTGATATTGGAAGTATTATACGTTCCTGCCTTTATCTGTTTTTCAATAACACTTCTTATCCTGTTTTTTAAAAAACGAACTTCTGTACCGATCCTAATAATCATTTTTTATGTACTTACATTCAGTTCAGTTATGACTGATTTGGTTGTTATAGGAACATTAGGTGATGACTTAGCATTTGAAGGAGATTTTCAGAAAAAAATTAACACAAGTGTTTTCAGGGTCGTTATTGCATGCGCTATCTGGATACCTTACTTCCTGCTATCAAAGCGCGTAGCGGGCACCTTCATAAATCGGCGCAAAGGGAATGTGCCGCCCGAGATTCCTTCGCTGCCGCCGCCAATTCCGCAAAGCGCGCATGAGCGAAATTCATGAAACATCTTCAAAATATTGGTATTGGTCGATTAAAACATTCGGCATGCAACCTTTCAACTCAATTTTGGGTCCTGTTGAAAACTCACAAACCAGACCAAAATGAAAAAAACTAATATTCTACTTTTTTCTCTCCTCGTTTCATTCTCATCCCTTATTGCACAAAATCCCGGTACTGCCGTCACAGGACTTGTCGTAGATGAAAATAAAGACCCTATTGCATTTGCAACATTGACTCTATTTCAAGCTGTTGATTCTACCATGGAGAAAGCAGGATATTTAGCTGATGATGGATCATTCACTATGACACATCTTACTCCGGGGTTGTATTATCTCAATATTTCTTTTGTAGGTTATGATACTTATGTATCAGACCCTTTTTCAGTTAATCCAGACCAAACAACTTCGTTGAATGTGATTGCGATGTCATCCTTCGCCACGGAATTGGGCGAGGTAGTTGTTGCAACTTCAAAACCTTTAGTAGAAGTAAAGCCTGACAAAACTGTATTCAATGTCGAAGGCAGTGTCAACGCGATAGGAAATAACGGCCTCGAATTACTGCGGAAAGCACCAGGCGTGGTCGTGGACAACAATGAAAATCTGATGCTCATAGGTAAGAGTGGCGTCAAAGTATATATAGATGGCCGACAGTCCATTCTCACTGGCGATGATCTTGCTTCATATTTGAAATCACTGCAGTCTTCACAGATTGAAGCGATTGAAGTTATAACACAACCTTCCAGCCGCTACGAAGCATCAGGCAATGCTGGCATCATTAACATTCGTCTCATCAAAGACAAATCACTTGGCACAAACGCAAATCTTAGTTTAGGTTATAATCAGGCGACACATAGCCGAATCAATGGTAACCTCAGTCTGAATAATCGAAGCAAACTGGTCAATGTTTTTGGAAACCTGAACTATTCACAGGGCGAAAACAGTGACTTTAGTTTTTTTGAGAGAACTACTTCTGAGATATTTACGGACCAAATGAATCGTGGAGTCAATGAATGGGATAATTATTCGCTACGCGCAGGAGTTGACTTTTTAGTATCAGCCAATTCAACTTTTGGTATTCTCGTCGATGGATTTATGAATGATGATATCTGGAATAGCCGTATAAATACAGTCATCTCCCCTTCCCGAAATGAACCTGTTACAGAGTTACTACAGGCCACTAATTCAGTGGAAAGTGACCGGGAGAATTATAATTTCAATGGCAATTATAAGTTTGATAATAAAAAAGGAACTGTGCTCAATATTGATGCGGATTATGGTTCCTACAACAGTATAGGTAATTCTTATCAACCAAATTATTACTACAATCCCATCACGAATGAATTGACCGACTCAAAAATATTCGCGGCCAACATGCCAACGACAATAGATATCAAGACCTTGAAAGTTGATTATGAGAACGGATTATTTGGGGGCACAGTTGGCACTGGACTTAAGCTTGCTTTGATCAATACCGATAACACTTACGAATTCTACGATATCATTGATGGCGAGCCGATACTGAATATTGATCGTACGAATCAATTTAATTACGCTGAAAATGTAAATGCAGCCTATGTCAATTATAACCGTCAGTGGAAAAAAATTGGCATCCAGTTAGGAGTGCGCATGGAACAAACAGATAGTGAGGGTGAATTGACCAGTCAGAAGCCTCAAAATGATGAGACTGTAAAACAGGATTATGTTGACTTCTTTCCAAGCGGAGGTATTACCTATGCACTTGATGCAAAACATACATTTCGTATTAATTACAGCAAGAGGATCGACAGACCAAACTACAAAGACCTTAACCCGTTTGAATTTAAATTGGATGAGTTAACATTCCAAAAAGGAAATCCGTTTTTACGTCCACAATATTCTAATAGTATTCAACTGGGGCATACTTTTAATTATACACTGAACACTACCCTAACTTATTCACGCACCAACGACCTGATGGCAGAAATTACAGATACTGCCAGTACAAAAGCTGCATTCATCACTATGGAGAATGTTGCTCAGCAGGATGTATTCTCATTAAGTGTCAGCTATCCTTTCGCACTTTCAAAAGCATGGAATGTATTCGCTAATTCAGGCGTGTCGAATGTGCACAACAAAGCAGATTTTGGAGATGGTAAGATCGTTGACATCGAAGCAACTACATTCAACATCTACATGCAGCATACCTTTTCACTTCCTAAGAGTTTCACCTTTGAAGTTTCAGGATGGTATAATTCACCAGGCATATGGGGAGGCAATTTTGCTTCAAGTGCTATGTGGTCAATTGATGCTGGTATTTCGAAAAAAATCTGGAAAGACAGAGGAAACATCAAGCTGGGTGTTGGCGATATTTTCAAAAGCATGGAATGGTCGGGAGTCAATAATTTCGGCGCTCTTGCCATGAACGCTCGCGGTGGGTGGGAAAGCCGCCAGGTCAAACTTAATTTCAATTACCTCCTTGGCAACAGCCAGGTCAAAGGCAACAGAAACAGAAGCACCGGCCTTGAAGATGAATCCAAACGCGCAAGCTCCGGCAAGCAGTAAACTGCTTGAAAGGTGTCAGATTAATTCAAAGGCCTGAAGGGCCGACATATGTCAGCCGCGGGTGTAGACCGCGGTAAGGATTGACAGATTATTTCAAAGGCCTGAAAGGTCGTCATATGTTTGTCACGAATATTGCCGAAGTCAGCCACATAATTGTGAATCAGGATTAGTGACCTTTGTGTATCCTTTGTGACCTTTATGTTTAAATGATCAGTCTGAATCCTTTTCTAACACAAAGATCACCAAGGGAGGCACAAGGCACACAAAGGTGACCTTTCTAATAAATTATACAAATTTTACTCTGCGTTCTCTGCGACTCTGCGTGAGATAAGCTCACTCCAATCAATCCAAAATCCCAAAATCCGAAATCTCACGCCCAGCGTGATGGCGCCTCAGGCGCTCACTAATCGTGTCTATCAATCAACAACACCCTCAATAATTCAATTTTCTTATCACTGACTTTTTCAAAGATAAATTTGTAATCATCGAGCTCGAGTTCTTTACCGGATTCAGGTATGGTGCCTGATGTCATCACCACATAACCTGACAATGTCTCATACTCCCCTTCCGGAAATCGTAGGGCAGGATATTTTTCATTGAGATAATCAATCTCGAGCCTGCCGGAAAACAAATACTCGGTAGAACTGATCACCTGTTCGATATATTCTTCCTGATCATGCTCATCCTCAATCTCTCCGAAAATCTCTTCAGTAATATCTTCCAGTGTGATGATACCGGCAGTACCGCCATATTCATCCACGACTACAGCAATATTATTTTGTCGACGAGTGAATGAAGTCATAATATCCAATCCACTGCTCACACCCGGAACATATTGGATCGGAATTATCATCTCACGCATATCCTTCTTCTCATTCAACAGGCTTTGATGATGGATATAACCGAGGATATTGTCAATGTCTCCATGGGTAACAAGTATCCTAGAATGACGTGTCTCCAGAAATAACTTTTTCAATTCACTTATGCCATCACTTACATCGACGTGCACAATTTCAGTCCGTGGCACCATGCATTCTCTCGCTTTCAGATTTTTTAATTGGAGCGCATTTTTAAACATATCAGCCTCCATCGAATCATCATCTTTAGCCAACGACCCATCCACGAAATCCTGAAGGTCTAATCGTGTGAATGCACCATCCACATCATTTACAGGCGCTCTGAAAACATATTTCAATAAGAGATTTGAAAAAGAGATAATAATCCAGGTGGGAAATCGAAGTATCCATTTAAAAAACACCATCGGATAAGCCACGAGTAATAAAGCCCTGTTAGCAAACAGGCGGAAAATTATTTTTGGCAAAAACTCTCCCATGATCAACATCACCATCGTAGCGATACCTGCGATAATGAGTAACCTTACAATTTCAGAGGGTATCCATGACATTAAAAGCGGCTCAATGAGTCGTGTCATGGTGTACGTGAATAATACCAGCACGATATTATTTCCAACCAACAACGCGCTCAGAAACTCCTTAGGCTTTTCGTAGAATCCAGAGATCAGTTTACTACGTCGTGTCCCTTTGTCACGTTCTATTTCAACTCCAAGCTTATTGGCGGTAATAAAAGCTATTTCCGTTCCAGAAAAGAAAGCGGAGAGAACAAGCAACAAGACAATTAAAAGAAAAAGTGACATCATTTTCTAAAATGTAGTTGCTCCGAAGTTAAGAAGATAAAACAACAGTGCTTTTCATTAGAAGTTTGAGTAGTATTCCCAATGGCAATTCTGAAGGCTTGAGTTAAATTTTATTTCTAAACCTATTAACCCAAGGCAAACGAAGTTTGACGGTCTAAACATTCTCAACTTTCCCTCTTGCAGTGAAATCCATCGAACATGAGATTTCTTTATTTCTAAACCTTCTAAACTAAGGCAAACGAAGTTTGACGAACTCAACTCCCTCAACACTGTGTCGAATGCATTATTTATAAACCAGTGCTCTACTCTTCCTTCATGATGACATCACCGGATACTGAG
>JALYSC010000312.1 GCA_030855005.1 Bacteroidota bacterium
CATACAAAGTACCGGCTACCAGATTGGACTGTTGACTTGCATTGTCTACGCGAAGTATTCTTCCGGATGCACCTCCGAAATATACACGGTCGCTCACATTCGGATCTACTTTGACTGCACTGACGGCGAGGCTTTGACCAATGACATCAACTTCATCAAATGGTCCTCCTGAAGTACCTATACGCCACCTGAAAAATCCACCGGTATTAATCTGGCCATACAGTATGTTTAATGAATCATCATATCCGGATCTGTTGATAAAAGCGCCATCTATACTTGCACCAAAACCAAAATCATTTCCTCCATCAAGTGACAAACCATAATTACCATTTTGCGAAGAGACAATCTGGATATTGGGTTCATTCTGATCGATAAAACAGAATACACCATCACCTCCCCAAACAGATTCTGCCGGAGAAAAACCAGGCTCTGATATAGCTAAAGTATTATTGTCTTGTGTCCCACCAATGATGTAAGGATTTCCTGCACCAGGATGTATAGCAGCGCAATAGAATTGTGTAGTTGCGTAATTGATATTCCGGCTGATGATCGTATTTCCTCCGTTGTTACTCATCCAAATGCCACCGTCATTTCCGTAAAATACGCGTCCCGGTTTTTTCTCATCAAAGACGATGTAGTGATGATCCACGTGAATCTGTCCATCAGCTATTGACTGCCAGCTGATACCCTGAAAGGTCGACTCCACCATTCCAACTCCACCTGCTATAAGCCGGCCGCAATTAGCCGGATCTACAGCTATGTCAAGATCATACCAAGCCTGACCATTTGTGAAATCCTGACCAGGGAATACACCAGGCTCTGAACGTGCAGTCCAGTTATTACCTCCGTCATTGGATACATAAGTTTTAGATGCTGCATTTCCTACCGCACCAAGCACATACATTACATTCGGATCGGAAGGACAAATGGTAAGTTCAACACGATTGAGGTTGGTTGGAAATCCTGGTTTGCTCGTTCCAATATTATCCCAGATACCACGATCTCCGGTTGCAGATTTGAAAACAGAATTATCATTGGAAGCATAAAAAAGCTGGCTTTCTTCATTCCAGATAAGGTCATGAAAATCATTACTGCTTGCGCCCGATAGGCTTGTACCTAGTACCTTTTCCCAGCTAGCTCCTCCATCTTTGCTGCGTAATAATCCACCAGTTTGGGTGGCTGCGTAGACATCGCTGTTTTTATGGACAATTATCTCATTTACAAAAGTGAAATTGCTGTTTTGAGTAGATGGTAGAAGTGTGAACGATGCACCATCATCAGTTGTCTTATAAATACCTACTCCCTGGAAGTCACCTGTGTAGCTTTCGCCAGTTCCTACGTACACGATATCGTGATCATTTGGATCCTGGGCAATATCAGAAATGGAGGTTGTCGCCATTTCGATACCCAACTTGGTCCATTGTGGGTCAGGTTGGGTAATGTCTTCTGATCTCCAAAGACCTCCTGACACACCGCCTATCCAAATCCGGTTGCGGTTAGGATCTGACTCATCTACCATCACAGCACGGGTACGACCACCGATATTGCTTGGCCCACGTTCTCGAAAGATGACTCCTGAAAGGCTTCCACCACCACGATTACGGGATTGGACTGCTACCCGACGTTCTGCTTCACGTATAGCAGCAAGACGTTTGTAAGTAGGGATTTCGCCGGTCTCAACATCTGAAGACGTAAACTTCCAATCTTCGATGGCACCTTCTATTCGCTGATGCTTGGTGAGCTTGCTGACTTTGTGCGCCTCAGGAGTCGTTGAGTGTTGAGTAAACCAGAGTATCGCTACACCAATAAAGAGGATAGCGGAGAAAGAGTAATAAATTTTACGCATTCGGAACTAGCTTATGATTTGGAAAAAATTGCTTTCAACGTTGATGAAAGACAGGTGGATTGATCAGGTTTCGGAATGAGTATTAAAGACGTATTACCTGGTCTTTTATTCTCCTCGACTGGCCTGAATCGTTCTACCGGTCAGTGTAGCAGTTGGTCTTCTGCAATGATCAGTAAAGGTAGCAAACCGGCGTGAAAAATGAGGTCTGATTATGGCCAAATGTCTCTTACCTGCTTAAGACCCTTTTGACCCGAAGTTTGGTTGGGTTGGAATGTCTCAGCGATTGGCACTAAAAGCTGCTATGTTGTTGACGAACATCCAGTTACCATCCACATCAAGGTAACCACCATCAGGAAATACTTTCAAAAAAACCTCATCTCTAAATTTTAATGAAATGTCAATGTCCGGTCTGAAGCGGCTCAACCTGTTGTAAAGCAACAATCCTTTGGGCTTAAGCAACCTCTTCATAGAAAGAAGAGCCTCTTCTGTCTCCAGATCTTTGGGGATTTTGTCTCCAACAAATACATCCGAACAGATCATATCATACTTGCCTGCATGCCATTCAAGAAAGGAAGAAGCATCTGCAGTAAATACCTGGACATGAATTCCTTTCGGACGAAGGACATACTCGAGGGCAAGCTTTGTGACTATCTCGTCGATCTCAACGGCCGTAAAGGCAATTTTTTTGGGAAATCTTTTTTCCAATTGGACCGGAATACTTCCAAGGCCAAGTCCCAGAATCAGGCATGATTTGACAGGATGATTATTCCAGTCTAACTGATCAAAGCTCCTGCTGTAATTAGAATAGAGGTCTTCAAAACTATAAATCGCTCCATGAGTGACAAGTTTGTAACGTCCCTTATGCAGGAAGATGGAGAGTCGCTGATTGTATTGGCTGGTAAATTCTCCTACAGGTTGTTCAAAGATGTAGCTGAGCCAACGACGAAATAGGTGGATTGGACGTGGGGTCATCTGTAGATGGATGATACATCATATACGTGCCGAAGGATTTCCTCGTCGCCGGATGACATCTCGATATCTCTGCGGGAGATAACTTTTCTGGCTGTCTGAATTGCCTCTTCAATGCGGTGGGTACTAAGTCCGGTAGCACCTCCCCAGCTGAATGAGGGAATAAACTTGGGCGGATATCCGGCATCGAATATATTGGAAGCAACACCTACGCTTGTACCGGTATTAAACATGGTATTGATACCTGCTTTACTGTGGTCACCCATTACGAGACCCAGAAACTGGAGGCCGGTGTCCTGCATTTCATTCACTGAATAATCCCAGGTCTTGACATTGGAGTAGTTGTTTTTAAGATTTGAGACAGAGGTTCCTGCACCGAGGTTACACCACTCTCCTATCACTGAATTACCGAGGTATCCTTCATGGGCTTTATTGGAATGGCCAAGGAAAACTACTTCTTTCACTTCTCCCCCGACTTTGCAATGGGGGCCGATAGCGGTAGGACCGTAGATTTTGGCTCCTACTTTTATTACACTTCCTTCGCCAATGCTGACAGGACCTCTGACGACGGCGCCTTCCATAATCTGAGCATTTTTGCCGATATAGATGGGGCCGGACTGGGCGTTGAGGATGGCACATGTGACTTGAGCACCTTCTTCAATGAAGATATTATCAGGTGCCAGGACCTGGTTGTGAGGGGGAATATTTTGGCTTTTTCTTCCCTTCGTCACCAACTCGAAATCATATTCGATGGCAGTTCGCAGAGAGATGAATAGGTCCCAGGGATATGAAAGATGAAGTATTGGGGTTTCTTCGAGGTCTATGCCGATGATCTCATCCACTGATTCTTCACGGAAGAGGTGTTCAAATTGTGCCTGATTGAGGCGGGCAGCGATAAGGTCGCCGTCTTTCATCAGGGCTTCGTTGGGATCGAGCTGATCGACGAGCCGGACAAGTCGGTCATTGGGCATGACGGCGCCATTGATGACGTAGTTGTCAGCCTCAAGATGCATTGGGTATTTATAGCTTAGGTATTCGGTGGTAATGAAGGATGCCTTGCCTTTTAGGAGCTTTTCCCAGCGTTCGCGGATATTGAGGATGCCTGTGCGAATTTCGGCTACGGGGCGGGTGTAGCTGATGGGCAACATACGTTCCCGGGATTCGTCATCAAAGAGGATGATGTTCCGCATAGCTGGCTGGGCTTAAAATGAAAAAAGCCCCAACAATTGCCGGGGCTTTAGATCATTCAGTTTCTTTTTTTGCAAATTTGGAATTAGCAAATTTCTTGTTGAATTTATCAATACGTCCGGCGGTGTCGATAAATTTCATCTTTCCGGTAAAGAAGGGATGAGACTGGCTTGAGATCTCAAGCTTCACAAGGGGATATTCATTGCCATCTTCCCACTTGATGCTGTCTTTAGTAGCAACACAGGATTTAGTCAGGAAGGCGAAGTCACAGGAGAAATCTTTAAAAACTACGAACCTGTAATTGGCCGGATGAATCTCTTTTTTCATGGCATTTTTTAATAATGGACCGCAAAGGTAAGATTAAATGGATGGCTGTGCAATATAGCTGCAGGAATTATTTTCAGGAGGAGCAAGGGAGGAACGGAAGAAAGTCGGAGCGCAGCGGATACTTCTTTG
>JALYSC010000313.1 GCA_030855005.1 Bacteroidota bacterium
AAGTGTAAGCTGCAGTCATCTCAAGATTAGCAGTACGGCGCAGGTCATATGCAAAAGAGAATCCTTTTACTGTACCAAAATCCTGATTACCATATCCATTGTAACGGTTACCAGGCACACCAGGTACAAAGAGATAAGCCTGTGACTGAATCATATCGCGTAACTCTTTGTAGTACGCACTTAATGTGATTGCACTTGAGTTAGTGATCTTCTGTTTAAAACCGACTTCAAAGTCAGTTGTTCTTTCAGGTTTCAGATTTGGATTGTTTCCTGGAGGACCATCGGACCAATAGTAATAGTCTAATGCTGTTGCAATCGTATTGGATGGTGGTCTTTGTACAAGGATATCGTAATGCACGAAGAAGTTAGCATCATCTGATATGGGGAATGAGAATGCAAGACGTGGCATCCAGTTGACACTTGGTTTGTAATCCTCAAAGGATTGAGAAGGATCAAACTCTCGGCTGCGAATATTACGTCTGGAGATATCCTGCTCCACATAATATGGATTAGGAATTTCATTTCCAAGGATTTCAGATCCATCATTGACAGGAGTTCCTTCAGCAGTATACCACTGATCTCCATCGCGGAAAGCTCTTACATCTTTTGCTCCATCCGACACCACATACACTTTCCAGTCATCCTGTACGGCAACTGGTCTTGGGTCTGTCTCAGGCAGATCATAGAAATCATTAGCTGAGATAATCTGATAAAGTGAATAAGGATCTTTCAACACTTTAGTGTTGGCGTCATATCTGTCAACGCGAAGACCCAACCTGAAAATGATGTCTTTGAATGTAAACTTATCCTGGATAAAAGCTGCACTATAGATTGGCTTGTTACCGGCAACAGGTAAAGTGCGTCGGCCGGATCCATCCTCTGCTACCGCAGTGAAGAAATCATCAAAGGTGGTATTAAAGGGAAGCTTTTCACCTGTATAATCGTAACCATAATATGAGATTTGCTTACCATCTGTCAACTCACTGGCAGAAAACATATCCAATCTTAAATCTGCCGGATTCAATCCATCGATATTGACATATTGATTGACTGTATTTCCGGTCAGTTGTCTAACGGCACGGTAAAAAAGAAGATCAGGTTGCTCCTCGACAAGCGTCTGGTAAATATCCAACTCTATTTGACCGGGATTACCCTGATATAGAAAATTAAAAGTATCTGTTCCAATTACCTGTGTACTATCCAAACCAATGATGTGCTTGGTATTGGCAGCTAATCGCATGACATTCCACAAATCTCTTGGATTGATGGCGAACCTTCTGTCCTGTCTTTGCTCATAGAGAATACCGAGTTGAATATTGTGTCGTCCTTTGTCGGAGCCTCCTGGTACAAGATCAAAAGATGCATTCAAACTTCCTGAATGAACATCATTCTCCTGTTTTTCAAATCGATCATATATACTGCCGGTAGCTTTGTGCATATCCGCATACACACTACCTACAGTGTTAGAAACAAATCCATTGTAAACGTTGTAATCTCTAAAATCAAGAACATCTGAAATATCCTGGTTGTATCTGTTGAGGAGCACATTTATCGTAGAGGATGGATGATACCCTGCGTCTGAAAATGTCTCTGCATATCCTAAGTGTCCGGCATAAAGATTTGTTCCAGGAATCTGCCTAACAAAAGGGCTGGATGTATCCTGTGAAAATCCCAGTATACTTTCCCAGGTTACATCAAAATCGCCAACGTATCCATATTCAAATAGATTTTCTTTGAATCGCTCGTCCCCTTCTTCGTAGAACTGTTTTTCAAAACCGTACTGTATTGTATAAGAGATGTTCCTAATAGCTGATGCAGCGGTAGTAGCAGTCGGATCCGCAGGAGCTGATCCAATGCGGTGACGAAAACGGGCATTCATGACATATCCGTTATCATTTGCATATGGGTTGTTTTGCCAATTAAGCAATCCCCAATCTTCATACCCTCTGCCACCGGGTTCAAAATTTCGAGTGTTGTTATAATAGTTTCCACTTACTGTGAAGTCCATATCATTATTGACTCTGAAATCGAGCTTGCCTGTTATATCCACTCTTTCATCACCCTGGTTAGGTCTGGACTTAACCAGTTCAACATCACTTGCCTGTAGTCTTTCACCCAGCAGGATAGGCGTTCCGTTTTCGTAAACCAATGGATTTTCTGATAATCGCGCTATAGCGGCTTCTGTAGCCCGATAAGCACCGAATGCTTGTGGGTCA
Source organism: Bacteroidota bacterium (assembly GCA_030855005.1). Lineage (GTDB taxonomy): Bacteria > Bacteroidota > Bacteroidia > Chitinophagales > Saprospiraceae > Opimibacter. The sequence goes on from JALYSC010000313.1 coordinate 2,217, forward strand.
GTATCTCCACGTTTACGATATTGACCTGCCAACCTAAATCCAAGAATTGTCTGATTGTTGGATTTGTTTTTAAGAATTGGTCCGCTTAGGTTACCGCTAAATAGATTGTAACCATATGGGTCGGTTAATTCTGATGATTCAATTTCCAGCGAACCTGAAAGTTTTGCAGATGGTCCTTTAGAAGTAAGTGACACAAGTCCTCCTGTCACGTCACCATAGCGGGCTTCGATACCACCTGTGATAACCTGTAATTGCTCAATTTCAGATTGAGGAATTAGGCCTGCGTTAACAACCCTTACTCCATCGACGTAGTAGTTGGTAGCGTTTGATCGTGAACCGCGAACATTAATAGCCCCGCCGTCAATACTGGAGAGACCTGCGGTGGTGGCTGCGATAGCATTAATACTTTTGACTGGAAGATTCCGGATCTGTTCGGCCGTTTTGATCCCTCCCTGGGTAGTATTATCCTGTTCTATAAGTGGAACCTTATAGGCGGTGACTATGGCTTCGGTCAACTGAATACCTGCATCCATTTTAAAATTCAGGCGGTTGGATTTTCCACCAAGGACTACTACCCCTGTGGTGGTTTGCTCTGGATAACCAGTGTAAACGACTTTGACATCAAATGTTCCAGGGTCGATATTGGAAAACACATAGTTGCCATCCAGATCAGATTGAGTTCCTGTCAACTGGACACCATTCTTGAAAAGAATCACATTAGCAAATATGATTGCATCACCCGAGGCAGCATCGGTTAATTTTCCTTCTAGAGAAGTTTGACTCCAGGCTGCGAGACCGAAAGCAGAGATGATACTGGTGAGTAGTAATCGTCTTATCATATAAACGTCTTTTAACCAACTTGAGATTAGATACGTAGCATAAAAATGTCCACAATGTTACTAAATTATTACGAGTAGCTCGTTCAGAACGCTGTGTAAGTAAAAGAATTGACACTATTCGTCGATTCAGCACCTATTTTGCTGACTACCAATGGAATAAATACCGTATTTAAGACAATTCACAGCATGTCACAGGGTCCAATCGCAGTGATTGAAACCTACACGACAATTGCCGACTTCACAGACAATAATGCCGATGACTGATCCATTTGATCTTACACATTACAGCTTGATCTAATGTGCAGGGAAGCGATCATTGATGTTCTTTATTATTCGAATAAATACATGTTCCGGTTACGCTCCAGCTCACGGAAAAATGGATCGGTCAGATCGTCGATAAACTGGATAGCCTCGCCCGTGCTCTTCATTTCAGGTCCTAATCTCTTATCCACGTTAGGAAATTTATCAAAAGAAAAGACCGGCACCTTAATAGCATACCCCTTCAGTTTTTTATCGAACGTGAAGTCCTTCAGTTTGTGCGTACCCAACATGACTTTCGTAGCCACATTGAGGTAAGGGATCTGATAGGCTTTAGCTATAAATGGCGTCGTCCGGGATGCGCGTGGATTAGCTTCAATCACATAGACTTTTTCTTTTTCTCCTCCTTTGGCAGGCTTGATGGCAAACTGGATATTGATCAGACCTCTGATGTCCAGGGCAAAAGCAATCTGCCGTGCGTATTCAATCATCTTATCGATGGTCTCCTGCGTCAAACTATACGGAGGAAGGATGGCATTACTATCTCCGCTGTGAATACCTGCAGGTTCAACATGCTCCATGATGCCCATGATGTGTACGTCTTCTCCATCGCATATAGCATCTATCTCAGCTTCGCGTGCGCGCTCCAGAAATTGATCAATAAGGACTTTATTGTCAGGCATGTGCTTGAAGATGCTCAATACCTGTCGTTCGAGATCATGGTCATTGATGACGATTTTCATGCGCTGACCACCTAACACATAAGATGGGCGCACAAGTACCGGATAGCCAACTTCCTTTGCAATTTTCACGGCAGCATCCACATCATGCGCTACGCCATATTCAGGATAAGGAATACCGAGTTCTTTGAGTTTATCTGAAAATCTACCCCGGTCTTCAGCGATATCCATATTGGGGAAATCTGTGCCTATGATTTTAATACCCTGCTTATGAAATTGTTCTGCCAGTTTCAATGCGGTCTGTCCACCTAACTGGACTATGATACCTTCGGGTTTTTCCAGCTCAATGATCTCTCGGATATGTTCCCAATAGACTGGCTCGAAATAGAGTTTATCAGCGATATCAAAATCCGTTGATACAGTCTCCGGATTACAATTAATCATGATAGCCTCGTAACCAACTT
>JALYSC010000314.1 GCA_030855005.1 Bacteroidota bacterium
CTATTGCCACGACTACACTATAAATTCCAGTCATACCTGAACTCGCATCCGGCAAAATCAAAATACCTGGAGCTGTTAACGTAACCGTTGTATCAGAAGAACTCCATGTGTAGGATGCTCCTGGTATCGGTGAATCAATGCTAAGTATAATAGTGTCTCCATTACAATAGACATTTTCTCCTTCAATAACCGGAGCCACAGGACTGTCAATTGTATTTATAATGATCGAAGCGGTATCACTGGTGCATGCACCATTAGTAAGAAATAACTGATACTCACCATTCATTGCCGATGTGAAATCTAGTATGACAGGTGATGAATCTGATGACATGAATCCATTCGGTCCAATCCACATATATTGGAATGTACCCAATGGGGGATTAGTTGTAGCCATTAATCGAACATCGTCTTCACCATTAGAACAGGGTGCAGCATCAGATTGCAATGAGACCACTTCAGGTAACTCATCGACCATAATTGAAATCGTATCAGTTGAAGCGCATCCGGTAGAGGTCAGCACAGCTACACTATAATTTCCTGATTCAGCAAGTATTGTTGGTGCAATTTCATCTGACATAAATCCACCTGGACCCGACCATTGATAGGTGCCTTCATTTTGCGGATTTACCTGCAATGTGATGCTGTCTCCTTCGCATACAAAAGGTGATGTAAAGATTTCAATAGCAATGGCTGAATCGATTTCAATTTTGAAGGCTGCCGAAGTATCGGATGGACAATTGTTATTGACTACAATGACACGCCATCCTCCGGCATCTTCCATCGTCACCGGAGATATAACAATCGAATCTGTCAAAAGAATTGCAAAATTATTTTGGGGATCAATCCAGACGTAATGCGTTCCACTTGTTGAAGCACTCAGCGTGATAGTTCCTCCTTCACATGCAAGTGTATCACCTGTAATGACAGGGGTTTCCGGTTTGGGCTCAATCGTAATGATTATACTGTCTGGCGCTGATGTGCACAAAGAGTCACTCACCGATAAGAAAAATACATAGGGTGAGTCAATTTCAATTACAGGAATTCCCGTAGGAATCATATCATTTGAAATATAACCGCCAGGGCCTGTCCACAAATAAGTGAGTGAAGAATCCTCCACCACAGGAGAGAGAAACAATGTATCACCAATACAATAAGAGGCAGCAGGTGGTGTAATGTCCGCGTCAGGAACAGGAGCTACAAATAACGTGACATCTGGTCCCGCTGCAGAGGTGCAGGTATCCTGTGTTACCTGCGCATAGAATATATACGCGCCTGTATCGGCTGGAATAAAATGCAGAGAAGGCTCAGTTGTCTGTATAGTCGTTGTATCTCCGTCAGGCGATATTTGATTCCATATATAGGTAACTCCTCCCGTATAAGTTTGCGTGAGAAGCTCAATTTCTTCATTGACACAAATCGTATCATCAGCTAGTATAATTACCGGCAATACTAAATTTTGAATCAGCACTTCGACAGATCCGGTAGACACACATCCATTTTCACTGGTTATCGTGACTGTATACGTACCACTAAACGTCGAGTCAGCATCCGGTAGCACCGGATTTTCTTCTGCTGACATATATCCATTTGGACCTGTCCAGATAAAAGAATAATCCACATCAGGTCCCGGAGGAATATTTGCAAACAATCTTAAGGTGTCATCGCAAAGCCCTCGCTCCCATAATGGAATAATAGGCTGTATCAGTACAACAAGATCTGCCTCACAAGTAGCTTCATTGCCGGCAATGTCTTTCACTGATATTTTAAAACTCATGGTCACCCCAATGGAATCGCAATCCACTGTTGACGGACTATAGATAATGCTATCCACCACACAATTATCGGTTGCTGATAGCAGCAAAGAGGTTATCGATAGATCAATAGGTTCTGCACCGGATGGATGAAGAAAGACTGTGTCAGTCTGGCAGATTATGACAGGATCAATAGTGTCGCTGAGGACAACAAAATAGCGGCACGTATCTATATCGCCCGTGCTATCTCGGGCAATTAACAACACCTGGTGTATGCCCGTAAAGAACGTCACCAAAACACTGTCGGACGCAGATGAAAATCCAAGCGAATCCGGTGTTGCGTTACCAAAAATCTCAAAGCGCAAAGAAATAACTCCTTTTCCACAACCTCCGGTTTCTGTAAAGGGAGGATGAACATATAGATCCGCAGAACAAATGGTTTCAGTAGCAAATAATAAGGTATCAGAAGGGCAAGTGAGTTGAACAGCATTTTCATCAATGATCTCAATTGATGTTGCACAAGTCCCCGCATTGCCTTTGCAATCTGTTGCCGTCCATAATGCAGTATGAATACCTACTTCAAAAATGGTATCCAGTGTAGCGGTTGAATCCAAAGTAAATGGAAGTCCATTATTTAATGTCAGCGTTAAAGTCACATCATTCGGATAGCACACTTCTGAAAAAGCAGGAGCTTCCAGGTGAACAAGACCATTACATAATGAAGTATCGGGCTCAACAAAAATCACAGGAATGCAAAAGACAACAGGTGGTGTCGTATCATTTACAACAAATGAAATTTCTTCCACAACCACATTACCGCATATATCAAATGCGACAAGGTCCGCCTGAATATTGACATCCTCACCACATTTCAGGAAAACTGAATCTGGTACAGGTGCACCAGGCCATGTAAGTGAATCCGCCAATGTGTAAGTCCCACGCAGGGCGATAAAATAATCTGACTCCGAACATCCATCCGTTATCGTAACGGAATCACGCCATTCTTCATATACATCCTGTACATCTCCTTCTGTTTCACTACATGCGTAGACGAGATTTCCCGGTGATTGTGTAATCACCGGAGGTGTGCTGTCACTTAAATCAAATTGTTGTGAAGCAGTCGTTGAATTTCCACACGCATCAGTAACAGTCCATAATCGTTCTAACGTTTGTTGACAAGGGATACCGGTGATCTGATCTGTAAATGTTACAACAGGAGTCGGGTCACAATTATCCAGGACGTTGAGCAAATTCAATGAGTCAACACTACAAAACTCAACAGAACCTGAAGGCAGATCAAATGTGGGTGCAATCGTATCAACACGAGTAAATACGATCGATTGTATCGATGTATTTCCGCAAGCATCTGTTGCTGTATAAATCCGAATTACTTCTGCGGGCAAGTCAAGACATCCAGCGGAACTTAATACATCTTCTGAAGTGACGGCGATATTGCCTCCACAATTATCTATCACCTGCGGATCTGTGTTAGGAATGGAATCGATGCACCCAAGTGTTATTGTATCCAGAGGAATAATAATGATGGGAGGAACTGTATCGATAATGGAAAATAGTGCCGCGTCTGAAACTGAATTCTGACAAACATCAGAAACTATAAAGGTCACTTCGAATCCGCCAGTACATCCGAGCGTACTTACATCCGGATAGGGTCCCGTATTGGGAATGCCTGATTGGGTCATACCCGATGTATCCGTCCAGGTAAACGTCCAGGTCAACACTCCACAACCGTCCATAGCTTCAGCACCACCTAAAGTATCAAGCCACATATTTAATTGCGCCTGACCATCTGCAGAACAATCTGCATTAAAATCAGATGCAGGTTTAGTAATAACAGGTGCAGTTGTATCGCCCAGACTAAATGAAGCCGTATCCATCACAAAACTCAGATTGCCACATTCATCTGCTAACTGGAATGCGATGGAGATGCTCACGCCCTGATCACAAGCTGTGTCAAGTGCAGCAGCCAGGTAAGTCATTGCGCTATCGGCGGTGATATTAGATTGCACTGTCACATCACTGCATTGATCCGTATAAGTCGCACTTCCGGCGGAATTATACCACGCCGTAAATACATCCTGCCAACTGCTACTTTGCGAACACGTGAAAGAGGTATCACGCGCCGGAGTTACAAAAGTTGGCCGACCATTATCTGTCACTCCAAATACACCAACATCACCACCCACATTATCACATTTATCTGTGTAGGTAAAATCGACTTGCAGATATGCTTTTACATTATTGATGCCTACACCATTGATGATGACATTGTCACGACAGGTGGAGTTAAGTGAGTCCTGCCATGCATCTAATACTTCCTGCAATGTCAGGAAAGTAGTATCGATACGAAATCGTTTGACTAGTTGATTATCTGAAGTGCATAAATCGTGCGCTGCGCTGTTACCGTGTTTTGTAAGCCAGTCATTCAGCAAGGAATCTACTGTCGCTGAACTGCAACTGAGCACCATTGAAGAAGGTTCTGTAGTAATCACTGGTGGCGTATCATCAGTGAGTGTGAAGGATGCTGCAGTGGTATCTGCATTGCCACATCCGTCACCGGCGATAAACATCACTTGTATTGGCGTTGCGCAGGATACATTGAGTGAAGGTGATGCAGGTGAAGTAGTCCAGACTACACCACTGCAATCGTCTGTGGCGACGGCACCACCGTGTGTATTAATC
>JALYSC010000014.1 GCA_030855005.1 Bacteroidota bacterium
GTATATATGACAGTAGTTGATCCTGTACCTGTTGCATTAGACCATCCTGTAGAACCATCTGCACTCGCTTGCCATTGATAACTTAATGTACCAACTCCACCAGTGACGGCAACTGTCATAGTCGCACTACCACCAACGCATTCTGCAATACTAATTGGCTGAGTGGATACACTCAGATCAGGAATGATTACCGCACGGGCAGTATCACTTAATGTATTATCACATCCTATACCACTTGCATTTACGATTACACGATACCATGTGGTACCTGCAACTGTACTAGGTGGAGTAAAGAGTGAAGTTGTAGATCCTGTGCCTGTTGCATTAGCCCATCCTGCAAGTCCGTTCGGACTGGATTGCCATTGATAACCAAATGTACCTGTTCCACCACTGATACTTACACTCATGGTAGCTGTGCCACCAATACATTCTGTTACCGGTGTAGGTTGAGTTGAAACTGTAAGATCCGGTGTAATGATGACGATAGCTGTTACACTCACTGCCTGGTCGCAACCACTATTAGCTGCATTGATCAATACACGATAGTGTGTTGTTCCTGCTGTAATGGAAAGTGGCGTATAGAGTATGCTTGTGGCACCAGTACCGGAAGCATTAGCCCATGGTGCACTGCCGTTTGGACTTGATTGCCATTGATAGGATAAAACGCCAGATCCACCTGTGACTGATACAGTCATGGTTGAATTTCCACCAACACATTCAGTAAAGCCAATAGGTTGAGCTGATACAACCAGGTCAGGAGATACAGTTACCTGTCCATTATTTGAAATGGGATCTTCACAACCCGATAGATTATCAATGACCAGGGCTCTATAGAATATAGTTCCGGTTGCCCCCGTAGGAGCAGAATAATTAGCAAGTGTCGCACCTGCAATATTGGACCATGCAGATCCATTTGGACTTGTCTGCCATTGGATCATTAATGCAGAAGAGCCACCAGTTATGGTAGCAGTAAGATTTGCATTTCCTCCAACGCACACTTCAGTTAATAAAGGTGCAACACTTATGGAAGCATCCGGCACCACCGTCACCGGTACTGCTGCTGAAGCTGGATCACTACAATCAGGTAATAAATCGGTAATCACAATTCGGTAATCAATAACTCCAACAACACCTGTTGGTGCAGAATAAGAAACACCTGTAGCCCCAACAATATTCGTCCATGCATTTTGTCCTGAAGAACTTGTCTGCCATTGATAAGTAAGCTGAGAAGATCCTCCCGTAACAGTCGCAGTTAATAAGGCCTCCCCATTTAAGCAAACTTCAGCTGCAAGTGGAGTTACGTTTACGATTGCATCTGGTTGTATGATCACATTCACCGGAACAGATGTAATACTGGCAGGACAACCTGAATTAGAATCTGTCACCAGAATTCGATATTGAGTAGTTCCGGCGACTGTGCCAGTGATAGAGTATGTAGAGCTATTTGCTCCCGCAATATTTACCCAAACTGTTCCATTAAATGATTGCCATTGTAATGCCTGAGCGCTCGATCCTCCTACAATGTTGGCAGTGAGGAGTGCACTTCCACCAATACATATTTCTGTAGAAGCCGGTGTCACATTGACAACAGGATCAGGTACAACTATGACGATTACCTGATTTGAAACAGGATCTGCACAAGAAGCATTTGGATCAGTAATGATAATCCGATAGAAGAATGTTCCTGCAACTGAAGTAGGTGCAGAATAAGTAGTAGCAGTCGCACCTGCTATATTTGTCCAGGCTGATCCATTTGGACTGGATTGCCACTGACGAGTCAATCCACTGGAACCACCCGTAATTGTAGCTGTTAATAATGCAGTACCATCAATACAAACTTCAGCATTGTTGACTGCGGCACTGACAGTAGCACTTACTGTAACTATAACAGAAACTATGTTTGAAAATGGCGTTGCACAGCCTGAATTAATATCTATAATTCTGACTCTATATTGAATGGTTCCTGTTGTAGCAGTTGGAGGCGCATAGGTTAGCGCCGTTGCACCTGAAATATCGCTCCATCCTGAATTGTTAACCTGCCATTGAACTGACAGCGAATTGGAACCTCCGGTAACTGTTGCAGTCAATGTGGCAGCACCATTTACACAAACCTCATTCAGAACAGGAGCAACCGTAACAGTGGCATCCTGATCAATTTCAACAAGTACTACAGTGCTGGTTGCAGATCCGCAACCATTACCGGTTGCAGCTACAATAACACGGTAATATGTTGTTCCGGGATTAGTAGAAGGTGGAGTATAACTTGCTGTTGTACTACCTGTGCCAGAAGCATTAGCCCATCCTGAAGTACCATTAAGACTTGACTGCCATAGATATGAAATGGTACCAACACCACCGGCGATAACGACTGTCAATTGATTCGTTCCACCTTCACATTCATTGAAGCCTATTGGCTGTGTTGTAAAATTTAAATCCGGATTGATGATAGCACTTGCTGTAGTACTGATTGCCTGATCGCAACCGGAATTGATTGCATTGACAAGCACTCTGTAATAGGTTGTTCCTGTTACAGTACTATTTGGTGTATATGTTGCATTAGTTGAAGTGCCTGTTGCGTTGGACCATGTATCTGTTCCATTAGGACTGGATTGCCATTGATATGTAACGGTACCAGAACCGCCAGTGATTACAACACTCATCTGACTGGTTCCTCCAACGCACTCATTGATGTTAATGGCTTGAGTGGTAAAAGTAATGTCTGCGGAAATGATCGCCGTCACCACATTACTAATTGCTGCACCACAACCACCTCCTGGAGCACTAATGATAGCTCTGTAATGAGTCGTACCTGCAACTGTGCTTGGTGGCGTAAATAAATTTGTAGTTGATCCTGTTCCGGTAGCATTTGCCCAACCACTTGATCCATTTGGGCTGGCCTGCCATTGATAAGAAATTGTTCCAACTCCACCTGTGACTGTTACAGTCATTTGATTGGTACCTCCGATACACTCTGTTACAGGAGTTGGTTGCGTTGTCACCAAAAGATCTGGAGTGATGGTAGCATATACGATGCTACTTTCTAGTTGCCCGCAACCATTGTTGCCTGCGTTGACTAAAACTCTGTAGTAGGTTGTGCCCGCTACAGTACTGGGTGGTGTGAAACTCGCCGAATTTGCTCCGGTACCGGTGGCATTAAACCATGGTGCACTTCCTGAGGTAGACGATTGCCATTGATATGTTACAGTGCCAGAACCTCCGGCTACAATGATGGTAAATTGATCAGTGCCACCGATACATTCAGTGATGTCCACAGGCGGAGTTAGGACACTGAGGTCAGCAGAAATAATAATATTGACTACGTTAGAAATCGGATCATTACAACCACTTGACAGATCAGTCACCAATACCCGATAAAAATAGGATCCTGCTACTGAGGACGGTACTTCATAGGAAGAGTTATTTCCATTGATATTAATGTTATCCCAACCTGAAGTTCCGCTTGAACTCAATTGCCATTGGTATGCTAACAATTGAGAGCCATTGATCACAGTTGATGTAATGATAGAAAGACCATCAATACAAATATTAGGATTAGCAGTAGCAATTGTAACTGTAGGTTGCGACTGAACTATTATTTGCTCTGTATTGGATACTGGGTCGGTACATCCATTACCTGCATCATTAATTAAGACGCGATAATAAGTTGTGCCGGCTGAGCTATTTGGTGGACTATAAGTTGCACTGGTACCATTGACAGCAATACTTGTCCAGCTACCTGTTCCGGTCGGACTGGTTTGCCATTGGTAGGTTACATTACTGGATCCATCTACAACAACAGAAGTTAATAATGAAGAACCTCCAATACAAACAAGTGGATTGTTGACAGTAATACTTACAGTAGGTTGTGGTTGTACGATTACCTGTACCTGATTAGAAACAGGATCATTACAACCATTACTCACATCGGTCAATAATAACCTGTAATAGGATGAACTCGGTGATGCCGTCGGTACACTATAATTAGGGCCGTTACCAACGACTGTAATATTGGTCCACGAGGATCCATTTGGACTGGATTGCCATTGGTATAAATAAAATCCTGAACCATTAGTAATCGTTGAAGTGATTGTAGAAGAACCTCCAACACAAAGGATTAAATTATTTGCTGCAATGGTTACAGCAGGTTGCAATACAACCTGAATTGTCACCACTGAGGATGTTGGATCGGCACAACCATTTGCATCATCAGAGAGATGAAGTCTGTAATAGAATGTACCAACAACATTTGTAGGTACAGTATAAGTTGCCCCTGAGCCACCTGTTATAATATTTGTCCAGGTATTTGCTCCATTCGGACTGCTTTGCCAATGATAAGTAATAGTACCTGATCCACCCGTAATTGTCGAAGTGATGATTGAACTACCGTTGATACATATCACCGGATTGGCCGCATTAATACTTACAATGGGCTGAGATTGTACAACCATTCTTACCGGAACAGGAACAGGATCCTGACAACCATTTGCTAAATCAATTAATACCAGCCTGTAGTAAGTTGTACCTGCTAGACTTGTAGGCACTGTATAAGATGCTGTATTTCCGTTGGCACTAACATTTGTCCAGCTATTTGTTCCATTAGGACTTCGCTGCCATTGGTATGTGAAATATCCAGAGCCACCTGTTACAGTTGCATTAATTATGGTGACAGCTCCAAGACACACTGTATCATCCTGAGCATTGATTGTTACAAATGCCGGGGCCACTACATCTACACCGATTGCATTGGATTCAGGATCTTCGCAACTGAGTGAATTATCTGTGAGTAATAATCTATAATATTTAGTTGAAGCACTTCCTGAAGGCACTGTATAGTTTGGAGAATTTCCATTGGTTGTAATATTTGTCCAGACTGATCCATTATCACTGACTTGCCATTGATAAGTAAAAATACCTGAGCCATTAGTGATAGTTGATACAATGATACCCACACCACCGATACAAATCACAGGGGTATCAATTGTGATACTGACGGTCGGTTGAGCGAATACTCTTATTCTTATACCTGGAGATGCGGGATCACCGCAACCATTGCCTAAGTCAGTTACTACTATACGATACCAAGTTACTCCGGGTGTTCCAGTTGGAGGAGCATATGATGGTTGTGTAGCGCCACCAATACTTGACCATGTACCTGCTGCACCTGTTGGACTGGATTGCCATTGATATAAATAGAGACCAGAACCATTTATAACAATTGGTGTAATTTCTACTGGCCCGAATACGCAAACACTGTCATTATCTGCAGTAATATTTACAGAAGGTCCTGATTGAACTATGACTGAAGTTGTTTCTGATACAGGATCCAAACAACCACTGCCTGGGTCTGTGACAATTACTCTATAATAAGTAGTGCCTGCAACAATCCCGTTAATCGTGTATGTAGCCAGATTAAAACCTACGTTTGACCAACCTGTAGATCCATTTGGACTGGATTGCCATTGGAAATTAAAAGTGCCAGAACCATCCAGGACAGTAGCAGTGATATGAGAAACACCTCCAATACATATGACACTATTGTCCACAGCAAGTGATACAATAGGTTGAGTTTCGATTATCACAGGTACAGCATTAGATAAAGAAGAACCGCAACCTGATCCAGCATCTGAAACTATGAGTCTGTAATAAGTTGTTGAAGGTGATCCGGAAGGCACATTATAATTTGGACCCGTTCCTGCAGAACTGATGTTGGCCCATGTACCTGCACCACCTGTTGGACTGGATTGCCATTGATAAGTATAAAATCCAGAGCCATTCAGGATGGTAGATATAATAACTGTGCTACCTCCCTGACAAATCACATCTTCATTTGGATCAATGGTGACAGTTGCAAGACTTCTTATGGTAACATTTAAAACATTGGATAACGGGTCAGCACAACCGCTGGCCGGATCAAATACCAGGAGCCTGTACCAAATCACTCCCGCTGTTGCAGAAGGCACATTGTAAGAACTACCATTTCCATTAGCAGGTACATTTCCCCATCCTGTGCTTCCATTATTACTTTGTTGCCATTGGTAAGTGAATGTTCCTGAACCATTATTAACCAGTGATGTGATGGTTGCTGATCCACCGATACAGATCACTGGATTATTTACATTAATCGTAACGACTGGTTGTGCATTAACAATGACGTAGACAAATTCAGAATAAGGATTACTACATCCATTTCCATTATCCGTTAATAACACTCTATAATATATTGAGCCAGTTGCTCCAGTAGGTGCTGAATAAGTCGAGGCGTTACCACCACTTGCAACGTTGTTCCATGAAGAACCATCTGGACTAAACTCCCATTGATAACTATAATTACCAGATCCATTGGTCACAGTAGCTGTAAGCAGTGCTGTACCGCCAACGCAAACAGTTTGGGCGGGAGGTGTAACAACCACTGTTGGATTGGGATTAACGATAATGGATATCGCAGTTGATATCATATTGCCACAACCATTTGCCAAATCATCAGCTATGATTCTGTAATAATATGTACCCTGTACTGATAGCACTGCAGAATAGGAAGAGAACGAACCATTACTCACTATGTTAGTCCAGGGACCTGATGGGCTGGAGGAAGATTGCCATTGATATAAATAAAGTCCTGATCCACCATTCACTGTAGAATTGATAGTAAACTCACCATCAATACAAATAACAGGTGTTGTTGTATTTACAGAAATAGTAGGCTGAGCAATGACTGTTACTGATATAGCATTTGAAATAGGATCCTGACAATTGTTAGCTACATCCGTTACAATTACCTGGTACCAACGAATGCCAACACTTGTGCCAGGAGCATTGTAAGTGGCACCAGTCGCTCCGGAGATATTAGTCCATGGACCTGATGATGATGTCGATGATTGCCATTGATAAGAAAAGGTTCCCGATCCTCCAGTGACTGTAGATGTCAACAATGCAGTAGCACCCACACAGATAGTCCCATCATTAGTAGATGAAGAAACTTCTGGTTGGCTTTGAACCGAAATATTTACAACGTTAGATACCGGGTCACCACAATCAAAGACCACATCAAATACAAGGAGTCGGTAATCAAAAGAACCGGTAGTGCCTGAAGGAACATTATAACTTGCTCCGGTGCCTGCTGAGGTTATGCTCGTCCATGTGTTCAATCCCTGAGGACTGCGCTGCCATTGATAAGTATATGTGCCAGAACCAAGTGTAACGACAGAAGTTATGACTGAAGCTCCACCCTGGCAAATGATTGTATTAGTTGTAGAGATAACAACATTAGGTTGTTGTGCAATGACGACTGTAGCCGTAGCACTGATAAGTTGATTACATCCAGCTCCGGTACTAGATACGAGTACCCGATAAAAATATGTCCCTGCTGTGCCACTTGGTGGTGTAAAAGATGAATTGTTTCCGCCCACATTACCCCAAGGTCCGGATGCACTAGTACCTGATTGCCACAGATAAGAAAAGGTTCCTGTGCCTCCGGTTGGTATGACACTAAGCGATTGCGTCTGCCCAATACATTCACTAAATCCAACCAAATCTGTTTGGAAAATAGGATCAACAACTATCGTAATGGTGACGATATTGGATGTATCATTTCCGCATTCGGAACCAATACTACAATTGCCAAAATACGCTCTGAACTGATGCGTACCAACAGGTAATGCAGCTCCGGTTGTGAAAGGATTTATATTATTTGCTCCAACTATATTGGTAAATGCTCCACTTGTTCCTGTCCGTCTTTGCCAGATTAATGTGCAGCCTGCTCCACCTGTAATAGAAGCAGTTAAAACTGTATTACCGCCTTCACACAAATTAGGTATACTGGCAGAAATAGAAATGTTCCCCAGTTGGAGAACTTGAATATTGATCGTATTAGAGACAGCAATCGGACATGCAGTATTCGAACAGTTCGTATACAATACCCGATATGGATATGATCCTACAGGTAAATTAGAAGGCACATTATAGGTGGATCCTCCACTCTGCACAGTTTGCCAGGCACCTGCATTAAATCTTTGCCATACAATGCTGCAATTTTCTCCTCCGCTGACAGTAGCAGTTAGTATAGTAGATGTGCCGACGCATATAGTTGAATCAAGTACGGTAAGTGAGGAGGAAGGTGCATCATGAATAATCACTGTCACCTGACCGGTTCCTGAACATCCATTCGCATCCGTAACAGTTACAATGTAAATATGTGTTCCCACGCCAGGATACTTGGGACTGGTGTTTAGAATGGTGGGATCTTCAAGTGTTGAAGTAAAACCTAGCGGACCTGACCAACTATAATTGGTGATGAGACCTGTACCAGGATATCCTGTAGCCAGAAGCTGGAGATGTTGTGTTTCACAAATATTGATTGTAGTCGGGCAGGAAAGAACTGGAACGAATGCATTTGGGAAAAAGTCATTACAAAATGGATTGCCTGGTATGCGTACGTACACATTATATAATCCTGTACTTAAGCCTGTAAATACATTTGAACTTTGATAGTTCGTTCCATTTAAAGAATATTCTGCTAAAACCACTCCTGTAATATTCACCACAATTCTACCATTTGCTGCTCCCGGACAGGTCTCAGGAACGACGGATAGACTTACGATGTCAAGCAGACAACAATTAGGTGCAGCGCCACTGATCGTCAGTGTACAATAATTATTTGCATCATTATTACCTGAAGAATTATTCGGTGCGCCGGTGTCTTCATAAATAGTGAAATTATAAGGAACACCGTTCGGATAATTTGCTGTCAGTGTACCAGTAATCACCGGATTCGCAGAACCCAGATTGGTCAGTGTTAGTGGATTAGGAGCGTAATTAAAAGTAACACCGGGTGTATTGGTATTATCCACACCAACATATGTTCCGTTAATACCTTGTACCTGTGTGACGACAGAATAGGTGCCATTCGTGTTACACGTTGTTGTTGTACCCACTTCTTCAATCAGACACAGGATGACATCTGCATCTCCGCAACCAAATCGGCCTTTAAAGGTTACGTTTTGTGAAGAGAAGTCCTGATTATTATTACTCCAAATAGCCAGATAATAATTAGATGGTTCAGCAAAAGAAGGAACTGTGTAGGTCACCCAACCCTGATCACTGATACCGCAATCGTAATAATAAATATTATTACAATTACCTGAAAGGGAATCCACTCCAGGTCCCATATGAACACCTGATTCGGGATCGCCAGTATAAAATAATGCCCAACCTAAAGAATTACCTCCAGGTAAAATCTGATATTGAAAACTTCCTGCGAAAGGACGAATGTCAAAATTAAACCACACAATATCCTGCCCATTGACCGGAGGATTCACGATGTTAGTCCTTCCCTGTGTTGCGGGATTAAAACAATCCGCACCAAGTATGATATTAAATAGACTGGAATTATAATCGCAGTCCACATTTTGAAGTTGATTTTCTGTGGAAGCACTACTACCACATGCAACGATACCATGAGCCGGAGGATTATTTGAAAGGTCATTGATTGTACCATCTTCATTCCAGTGTGAACCAGCTGCCCAACGGTGAGCACAACTACATGGAAAAGCAACAGATGATCTGTTGCCAAAAAGTTGAAATGTATCGCGTTCATGTTTAGGATGAATATTTGCTCCATCATTTTCTCCATCTTTATCTTTTACCGGATAGAGGATCTGCGGTTGCATTGCATCATCCTGCCCATCCAATTCACTGTATGGATTAGGAGCGCCGCTGAAAAAAGTAGCACTTGCTATGACCACTGGATTAATTTCTACCTCCACTACGATACAACTATACGCCGTACAGCCTCCATTATCTGTCACCGTTACACAATATTGGTGGTTACCGGGACCCGGATAAGACGCACCTGTTGGTATAGTTAAATCCTGCGTGTTGGCAGTAAATCCATTTGGTCCAGTCCAATTGTAAGATGTAATTACACCTGCTCCATTAGTACCAGTCGCATCGATAACGATGGTTTCACCATTACAATAAGGATTCCCTGGTGTAATGATGCTTACCGAAGGCGCCTGATTGATCGTAATGTTTACAGTGTTACTCATCGCTGAGCAACCCAGATTTTGGCTTAACAATACTCTGTATTGGTATGTGCCTGGAGGTGATGATGCAATATAACTGGAGAAGATTGCACCCGAAATATTTTGCCATCCTGTGTTCGCGGGGTTAACCTGCCATTGGAATTGATTGATACCATAACCACCTGTTACAGATGTAGTCATTGTATTGACTCCATTTGAACACAGCTCTGGTGCAGATGCAAACATGGTAATCGTAGGATCCGGATGAATTGTAAATGTGATTGGTGCGGAGAATACATCACCGCATCCACTAGTGTTATCACAATTGCCATACACAGCACGTATCTGATGTGTTCCCAATCCAAGAGTCGGGCTGGTTACATATATAGTATTACCTGTTGAAACAGTTGTCCACGTTCCACTCGTACCGGGTCTGTATTCAAATCGCACCTGACAACCAAGTCCGCCACTTACCGTGGCCAAAAAGGAAACAGTACCACCAATACAGATATTTGGATTTCCTCCTTCCAAAGAAATAGTTGGACCAGCGATGACTGTTATAACTTTTGTATTGGATACAACCTGTGCACCACAACTCGCCTGACATGCGCTGATAATAAACCGGTATTGATGAGTACCTAAAGCAAGGTTGGTAGGAATAGTATAGGTAGTACCACCGGTTTGAACATTGGTCCAGGTGCTGGAAATTAGTTTTTGCCAGGTGTAAGTACATCCTACACCTCCTGTAATATTAGCAGTGATAACATTGGTACCACCAACACATAAAGTATTAGCCGGTGAAGTAATGTTAACAGTTGGATCTGCAGCGACAGTAACTACTGAGTTAGCACTAGCTGTAGTACAACTAAGACTGGGTTGAGAAACTATTACCCTGTAAGTGTAAGTGCCTGGAGTATTTATCACACCTGTTGCATAGGTCGTAATATTTGTTCCAACATTTGTCCAGACAGCACTAATTAATTGCTGCCATTGATAAGTATAAGTTGCACCCTGACCACCGTTTGCTGCGGCTGTGAGTGTTGTACTACCCCCGACACAAAAATTAGGTAACGGGTTGGTGATATTGACAACAGGGTCAGCGACAACCGTGACCCCTAATTCATTACTATTGGCAGAGCAACCCGAAGATTGGCTGAGTTGTACCCTGTAATTGTGGGTACTTGCATTAGCCGCCAAAGGAGGTGTTATGTATGGATTAATATTTGTGCCAACTATCCCCCAAGTAGCAGGTGTACCTGGTGGATCATATTGCCATTGGAATATATTTGGTCCTGTCCCACCTGTAACAGTGGCTGTAAAGGTCGGTGATCCTCCATCACAAATAGTATTATCGTCCACGACTATACTGACTGTTGGGTCAGCAAGTACCGTCAAGGTGTTGGTGGCCATAACCGGGTTTACGTTTGTTCCGGTTACTCTTGCTCGATTGATAATAGACCCGGCTGCGGCCGCTGTCGCTGAAACAACAATGGAGGCTGATGCCCCCGGTGCCAAATTTCCAACAGTCCAAACTAAAGTTTTGATAGGTTCAACCGGATTGCACACAGTCCCGATACAGACATTCGTACAATTAGTCTGACAAGCCGGGATCGATAAGGTTGCCGGGAAAGTATCCCGAAGTATAAGGTCAAGCGCTGAATGTGTAGCACCGGTATTGGTCACCGTTAACGTATAAGTAGCAGTACCTCCAGCGCAAATGGGATTGGTAGACAGGATCTTGGTAACAGTGATTGGCGTTCCGCAAAGTTGAATGGCAAATTCACGCAATCCATTTGCCAGGTTTGAAAAACTTGATTCAAGTACATAATCTGTTGAAACTATAGATTCACCTGTTGTCCAGTTGTCAGTACCTGACATTCGTTCAAGATTGGTCACATTCACTGATCCCACGCCCAACATAAACATGTGAGTGTTGCGGGTTGGAGTTTTAAAATAATTAGAAATCAGCATCGGATTGACAATCTCAGGTTGCTGTGTAGTGGATCCATCGCTGCAATAATCCACATTTCCATTGTTTGTCCAGCCTGTGGGATTACCGTCAGTGAAAAACAAAATAAGCTCTGGTGTTGCCAGAGAGAGTACCTGATTCATCGCTGACTGCCAGTTGGTTCCATCCGCGGGAGCATAGGTCTGGCCATTAAAAGGTATACCGTCAAAATATCCTTGGACATTATTAATGAGTGCAGTATTCACTACAGAATAATTAGTCACCGTCCGGGCAAGCGCATTAAACTCAATAATGGCAATATTCATCCCTGTGCCATTGAGGGCATTCAAAAAGGCCATCACACCATTTTTGACGTCACCCTGAAAGCCTGAGATGGATCCGGACTCATCCAGTACAAATACAATATCAACATTGGGACATACAGCAGCAATATCAGGATTAGTAGCAATAGCAGGTATCGCACAACTGCCTGACGTCCCTGCACAATCAGTACAAAAATTAAACGACTGCGCAGTAGCACGCTGCACAGTACACACGACGATCATCGAGGCCACAATGATTGTGACCCCTAATGATCGACAAAGATTTTTCAATTTACCTCTGTTATACAACTGAGAAAGCAGGGGCAGGTTGGTCCAAGTGACGTTGGTTTCTCTCATTTGTCGATGTATGTAATAGTTCATTTAGCTGACCTTGGCCATGACGCTAAACTCATGAGCACGGTGCAACAATCTTGCCAAAAACTCCTTTGGGTGAGAGCTTTATACTTGCCAGGTGATAGCAATATGTATTGATAGAACTATAGGAAAACCTATTGAACTTAATGCCGGGTGTGAGGCAATTCAAAAATGCTTATTGGGTGTAAGCAATATAATTTTAATACCATTCCTGCACACAAGCACAGGATGGATTAAGTACCATCAAAAATTCGGGTGTAATCAAAAAGGGGAGCAAATTTTGAAGACCTAATTGTATTAAATCTTCATGATATGACTTGGGAAAAATTTACTCCTTTGTCATACATGCAATATGACGCAGAACGAATGTACTATGCAATGTATCAATAAAAAATAAAATCATACATATTTGTTTAACATATATTTTTTTGATTACACCCCAGCGTATCAGCTCGTGTTCTCCGCTCCAATTCATTACTTGCGAGTTGAAGGCAATCAGTAGCCTCAACCAATCAAGTCTATTATAAGGATATATTGTATAGCTCAATTATTCATTATCAAAAACCATTCCGACTTTATTTCTGAACATAAAATGGAGGGCTGTTCAGTTAATAGGCCTCTTTCTTTAAACTGGAGTTATGGGAATTATGCTTCCTACTCCAAGATTATGCATTGAGTGATATACAGCAGATCCGATCAACAAAGTATAACTTGCCCGTCTGAATTCCTGCAACATCTAATTGAATATGATCTTCTTTTTTTTCATTCGACTTCTCCAGGATGTTACTTCCTTGTCCATCCACCACGCGGATATTCGCATGCTCTAAATTTCATCCATTGAGACTGATGGTCAATGAATCCTGCAACTAGTGATTGCATCGCGAAGCCTTACAATCTCACATCCTGCATTTATATTTTTTTGTAAATATTTCATCTCATCACTTAATAAAAAAAGACTGGCCATGTGGCCAGTCTTTTTTTCAATTAATAGGGTTATTATGAAGTTTACCTGAGTACCATTATCTTTTCCACACGACGATCTTCTGCATTTTCAATTATTAGATTATAATAACCAGGTTCGAGATCGTTTAATTGAAGCTGCACCAGGTATTCCTTTTCATTAAATACAGCTTGCCTGATGATCGCTCCGGATGCATTGATTAATGTAATTCTGCCACCGGAAATATTATCCTGTCCTAACTCGATCGTCAAAATATCTGAAACCGGATTAGGCCACACACTAAGATTTAACGACTCTTTTGTGAAGGATAAAGACTTAACAGCAGAGTATTGATATTTTCCATCAAAGTCTGTTTGCTTAATCCTGTAATAATTCATTCCGTTTACAGGATGCTCATCAATAAATCCATATGAATTAATAGTTGCATCGATGGTGGCACGATTGACAAGACCGATAGTAGAGAAAATCCTACCATCAGGTGACCTTTGCACCTCATAGCCGGCATTATTAAATTCCCGCGCTGTAGTCCATGTAAGTTGTGATTTCAATTGATCTTTACGTACATCAAAGTCAAGCCATGTCACCGGAAGAGCAGCACACAAAGCAGGATCAATATTTTCTGTATTGAGAAATGCCCCATATACATTGATGATATTATTCACAGCAGCTAATGATCCTACTGTTATCCTTACTTCATCAAAATCTAATGTGGTGGTAAATCCTACATTATATACACCGGGGCCTGGATCCAACCAATTGAGATTCACAGTGATATTTAGTAGTTGACTGCCTGTAGCAGATTCCTGCAGGACATTATTATTATATGTTGAGATTGTAAGCGAATTGAAAAGTATCGCCTCTAACAAAGTGTTGACATCTTCAATTGCGAATCCCACTTTAATTCCACCCGGATATGTTGCCACAAGATCAAGTACAGCAATCGAACCCATTGCAGTAACACCTGGTGTAATATTAATAGTGGCGTAGTCTTCCTGATCGTCTGTGTTTACACTCCATTCATTCTGCACAGAACAAGCTCCGCAATGGATTCCATCCATCCCTGTCCTGGCTGCGTTAATTACTACTGGGAATTCTGGCAATGTCATCCAGAAAGTACTTTCACATCCAATAGTACCCTCACAAAGAGACATGACATTAGCTCCATACACCCGGGTCGTACCGAGATTGACATTCAGGGTATTTTCTACGCTGATCTCTATTTCATCAAAAGTAAAAGTAGTAACAAAGCCTAAAATATGTTCTCCATCAGTGACCAGCAGATCACTTCCAACGCTGATTAGCTCATCAGTACCGGAAGCAGATTCCTGCTCTACTCCGTTGAGGTAAGTGGTAATAGAAATATTTGCGAGTAAATCTGCATCCAGCAAGGATGTATTATATATGTGGAAACCAGCAAATGTTCCTGCTTGATAAGTAGTCACAAGATCTTCAACAGCAATACTGCCAGTTGCCAGGACACCAGCTGTCAGAATAATATTCGCGTAATTATTCGTATCCTCATCTACCACATTATCAGGATTCACAACATCACAGAGGACACACAATGCACCCGTGATACCAGTTCGCGACCCATCGATAACAACCGGAAAGGTTGGCGTGTGCAGATATAGTGGAGTATTACAGACCAGATCAGGACCAGCACAGGGATTAAGGATTACTGCACTATAGACCCTTGTACTTCCAAGGTCAACCAAAAGGTCTTGTGTTAATGTAATTCTTACTTCATCCACTATGCCTGAGGTAACGAATCCAACAGTTTGTCTGCCTGAAAGATTAGATGTATTACTCAATAATGATAAGTCACTGCTAGAAAAGCTCTCCATTAAAACCCCATCCAGATATGTAGAAATGGTTATGATGTTAATTAGATCTGTACTAAGGATACCCGAATTATAAATATCAAAACCAACAAAGGATCCGGCTGCAATCTGCGATAGCTGATCTTGTATAGTAAGAAAAGTATTCCCTTCGACATCTGCCAGATGGGTAAGTGTTGCATAATCTGTCAGGCTTACACTAACAGCTCCTTCAGGATTATTGACATATCCCACACTTGCTGAATCCGAACCTGAAAGAGAATAATCAATTAATACAGGAAATCCTGGTTGGCTA
>JALYSC010000315.1:0-666 GCA_030855005.1 Bacteroidota bacterium
CTCAACGACCGATGAAACATATGAATATGAAAACCAAATTTGTGGAAATTCATTTTTAAATAATTTTGTGTAATCTGCGTTAAAAAAATGGTAGACGCTCCAAAGCACACTAAATCTAAAATCGAAATGGCTTTACTAATCAAAAACGGACGAATCATTACAGCATCAGAAGACTATGTTGCAGATATCTTTATTTCTGGTGAAACCATTCACACTATCGGTGTAAATCTGGATGTTCCTACTGATGAAGTAATTGATGCCTCCGGATTGCTTGTATTTCCAGGTGGGATAGATCCACATGTGCATCTTGATATGCCATTTATGGGGACATATAGCAGTGATAATTATGAGACCGGTACATTAGCTGCATTGCATGGTGGTACAACGATGGTGATTGATTTTATTTTACAGACGCAGGGTAAGTCACTGCATGATGCATTGTCAGCATGGCAGTCCAGATCAAATGGAAACTGTTATGGCGACTATTCCTTCCATATGGCGGTAACGGATTTTAATCCTGATACTCAGAAGGAAATTATTCAGCTTGTGGAAGAGGAAGGGATTACTTCTTTCAAAACATTTATGGCTTACAAGGGGGCTCTGATGATTGATGACCGGCAGATGGTAGGGCTCATGCAGGAGGTAAAAAAATGTGGTGGTATGGTG
>JALYSC010000315.1:676-4439 GCA_030855005.1 Bacteroidota bacterium
TGCATGCTACTAATGGAGATATGATCGACTTTCTGATAGCGCGGCATAGGGCAGAAAATAAAATGGCCCCACTCTACCATTATTTATCGCAACCAGAAATTACTGAAGCGGAAGCGACCGGACGATTCGCGGATATGGCATCCTATACAGGCGTCACAGCGTATATTGTTCACATGACATGTGAAGGTGCATTGAATCACATTCGCGACGTACAAAAACGAAATCAAAAAGTCTATGCAGAAACCTGCATTCAATATTTACTACTGGATGCATCGGTCTATGAAAAGAATTTCGAAGGAGCTAAATGGGTGATGAGTCCTCCGCTACGTGAGAAAAAAGATCAGGACGCACTGTGGGGCGGAATTAATCAAGGAAGCATTCAGATTGTCGCGACAGATCATTGTCCGTTTATGTGGGAGCAAAAGAAAATGGGAGAAAACGATTTCTCAAAAATACCAAACGGCCATCCCGCAAT
Organism: Bacteroidota bacterium; assembly: GCA_030855005.1. GTDB lineage: Bacteria > Bacteroidota > Bacteroidia > Chitinophagales > Saprospiraceae > Opimibacter. The sequence goes on from JALYSC010000315.1 coordinate 1,152, forward strand.
TGAAAACAGAATGGAATTGCTATTTACCGCAGGTGTGCAGACAGGAAAAATTTCACTCCAGAAATATGTGGAAGTCACAAGTACAAATGCTGCGAAGATCTTTGGCATGTTTCCCCGCAAAGGTTGTGTTGCAGTAGGAAGTGATGCTGACCTTGTACTTTTTGATCCCAACGAAGAACATACTTTATCTGTCAATACCCATCACATGAATGTGGATTACAGCGCCTATGAAGGATGGGAACTAAAAGGAAAATGCAAGACTACTATTCTGCGTGGACAGGTTGCAATTGATCAGGGAGAAGTCAGAATCCAGAAAGGTTTTGGACAATTTATTCGAAGAAATAAAGTGACAGGAATTATTTGAGGTTAATCTGGTATCTAAAAATATTATTTTGGTTTAATTGGTTTATCCTTTCCGGTTTTCCGAATATCCTCAGCTCATTCTTACTTCCTATTCTCCTTCTCCTGCTTTCTCGCCTGCGATTTCGTCCTGGTTGATGGCTTCGATTTCCTTGTCTATGAAATACAGGCTCTGTGCTCCATCTCCGATCAGGTTGATCTTATCAAGGATCGTGCGCATAAGGCTTTCCTCCTCGCGTTGTTCGGTAACATACCACTGGAGGAATGCATACGTAGCATGGTCGCTTTCACTGATGGCGAGTTCGACGATCTCGTTGATGGACTTGGTGACTCTGCGTTCGTGTGCGAGAGTTTCTTCGAAAATATTTTTCATAGAACCAAATTGTGTTGCCGGTTGCTGGATGTATGGACTGATAGCGACCGAATCCATATCGATGAGATATTTGAAAATCTTCATCATGTGCATATGCTCTTCAGAGGATTGGCGGTACATGAATGAAGCGCATCCTCTCATGGATTTGGTATCAAACCATCCAGCCATGGAGAGGTAGAGAAATGAAGCATATCCTTCCATCGCAATCTGCTCATTGAGGGCAGTGACCATCTTTTCACTTAACATGGTTATGTATTTGTTAGAACTTGCAAGTTACGGAAAGGATTAAAGGCCGATGCTAAGGTTAATATTAAGGAATATCAATTTATAATCTGTCTATTGAAGACTTTACCAGGCAACCGATCCTGATGATCAAATCTGCGAAGATTCGGTTTTAAATAATTTTGCGTCAATCAGCGGTAAAAATGGCTGATGGATTTGAGATTTCGGAATTTAATCTTTGCGGGCTTTGCGGCTTTCGCGACCTTGGAGGGATTTATGATTCAGGTAAGATGATTCGCAATTGGCGATGATTTTTCCGTGGGCTGCACCCACGGCTCGGATATGTCTGCCCTTCAGGCCTTTTATTTCTGAATGTCAAAAGACTCAAAGCGACTTTACTCAATTTCCACTGACCATTGACCAATGACTATTGACTTCAGATTCAAGGCATGAGACAGAAGATAAAGGACTAATCATTGACTTCGTGAATCACGACTGACGACGATTCACGACTGGCGAATCACGATGATGCAGTTGCCGTTTCTCTTTTGAGATATTGCTTGGGAGTATATCCAAACTTCTTCTTGAAGGCGGAAATAAAATGCGATGGGTTTTGATATCCGATCCTGAAGGCTACTTCTTTGACTAGTAACTCACCTTCATTGAGCATCTGCATGGCAGATTCAAGTTTGTGGTCGGCGTGATATTGGTGGATGGTCTTTCCGTATTTGTAACGGTAACCTTCTTTCAACGTATTTCTTGGCAACTCAAACATCACTGCAAGTTTGTCAGGATCGGGTGACTCCTCCGGATGCTGGATGATATGGCGACGTACAAGATTAAGTTTGGTTTCAATGCCAGGGCTCATAGCAACTGGACATGCTTCCATCGGATTGCCGAAAGCTGATTCCAACAAAAGGCTGAAAATTTCAAAAAATTTGGCGCGCTCAAATAACTCGTGGAAAGGTGGCTGGAGTTTGTGGTGAAGCACCTGGTCAAAACAAATCATCATCGCCGGACCCACAGGAATCAAACGCATTAGGTCACGCATATTCATTCGTGAAGAATGATCCAGAGCATTTGCATCAAATGCCGGGTTAATCATTTTGTGAAGGGTCGAAACTTCCAGCTTCACAACATAAAACTCACTTTTGTCATTTCCTGACAAATGTAATGTCCAGGATTCTTTGGGAAAAGCAAGGAAAATAGCTTCTGCAAGGTTTAATTCAAGCGAATGAGGTATAAAAGAAGCCTGGACCCGCACCTGCCCCTGTCGAACACATATCAAATATATTTCAAGTGAATCTACCTCAAAATCAAAGGTTTTGGATTCATTCAAGGTGTAAGACCGGATTAGGGCATGGTCTTTTACGTTAATCTCTCTCAGGCTGTGTGTCTCTTTCACGCTGCTAATATACGTATGACAAGGGAGCATGGATTCTTTGGAAGACTGAGCAAGCTTAATTCCTGACTAAAAGGTCAGTAGAAGCCTGAAGGGCTTCCATTTCCGTAACCACGGGTGCAACCCGTGGTTAAAAAAACAAACCCTCCCTCCTCTACCCTGAAGGGGTAGAACTATCTGGTGAGGAAATCCTGGAATACATCAATCGATATTTATTACTCCCCCTATTGATCGCAATACTTAATTTAACTAGATTATTTACACTTTAAAACTCGCACACCATGGGAGCAGAACATTTTGACACGCTGAAAAGAAAAGTAGGTCAGGCCCTACAATTTGAGGAAACTTCTTATGAAACTCTTCCGACCTATGAAAATTTCTTTTATCAGCATGAGGGGTATTTTCAGTTGAACCAGGGGAATGGTGCCGAATTACAATTGACCTTGCCCGGAGGCAATTATGAAATAGAGGCGATCGTAAGGCTATACAATAATTCGGAAGAACGGATAGTCTACAGTTGCAGTCTTGATTATTTTCTGGATGATGCTGTTCGTTCGTGTTGGGAAGGTGGTGAAATTGGTTCTACGCTGAATTCAAAACCGTATGTGCTTCAATTCAAAACGATGGCTAAGTTTACAACATCGAAAGTGATCAAATTTAAATTAGGTGGTGCCGCCACATCTGGGTTTTTAGCGGATAAACCTATGATCATGGTGAGACGGATTGGGGCGATACGGTACACATCGGATTAAACATTTATTGCCAGGTCCAAAGTAAAATCGTTTAATTCTGCATCATGAGCCTGGCAAATGCACTCTCAGTGCAGCATTGAAAATTCTCTAACAGGTGGGAATCATTTCAAGTGATACCTCCCGCTGACCATAGAAGAATTGCACGCCGCATAGGATTGTATGGGTTCAAATCCTAGATT
>JALYSC010000316.1 GCA_030855005.1 Bacteroidota bacterium
GTTCCAGACGTTTAAGATTGCCTTCCACCAAAGCCATAGGCAAACTCTTGGCATGGATCTGTGAACGCATGGCATATTGCAAATACTGAATGATATCCGCATCACCGGCTAAGAAGCCACCAGTCGCAGCAAAGGATTTAGCAAAAGTTGAGAAATAGACATCGATGCCGTCCTGTACGCCTTGTTCTACCCCAGCGCCACGACCGCCTTCACCAAGAGTACCGAAACCATGCGCGTCATCAACATAAAATCTGAAATTATATTTTTTCTTGAGCTCCACAATTTCTTTCAGGATACCCTGGTCACCACGCATTCCAAATACACCCTCAGTGACAACTAAGACACCACCACCTTTTTCATTTGCCCATTTTGTCGCCCGTATTAAATTTTGCTCCAGACTTTCTATATCATTATGCTTGTATGTAAATCTTTCTCCCATGTGGAGCCTCGTACCATCAACAATACAACCATGACTTTCCGCATCATATACCACAGCATCCCTGCGTGAAAGCAGAGCATCGATCGATGAGACTACACCCGGATATCCATAATTGACCACAGCAGCAGCTTCTTTATACACATAAGCTGCTAGTTTTCTTTCAAGCTCTTTGTGAAGTGCTGTTTCACCTGTCATCAGACGAGCGCCCATTGGATAGGCAAGACCCCATTTTTTAGCAGCTTCAGCATCCGTCTTCCTGACTTCAGGATGATTGGCTAGGCCGAGATAGTTATTGATAGACCACACGACCACTTCTTTTCCATGAAAATCCATGCGTGATCCAATCTCGCCTTTTAATTCAGGGAACATATAATATCCTTCACCTCTAGAGGCATATTGTCCTAATGGGCCTCGTTGCTTCCGAATTCTTTCAAATATTTCCATAGTTCTTGATGTATTTATTGAAAACGCGTTCTAATCGTCTTTGGATTTGATAGCTGGGTGCATAGTCAGCAATCTTTCGGATGAAGCCCTGCTTTTGCATCCATCCATTATTATAGATCTTACTCAGGTATTTACTTCCGTGATCAGCAAACAGAAGTACAACGACGTCACTGGGCTTAAAGTCTCTGCGCATACGCATAAAGGCTTCTATAACCGCTCCACTGCTATAACCAGCAAAGATGGCTTCACTCTTAGTCAATTGTCGAGCCCGGAAAGCACTACTCCTGTCATCAACTTTAATAAACCTATCAATGATCTCAAACTCCACATTCGAAGGAATAATATTTTTCCCAACACCTTCCAATTGATAAGAGTGTATTTCACTTTTATCTAATTCCCCAGTTTGGTGATATTTAGTCAAAACTGACCCTTCAGCATCCACAGCTATGACCTTTATGTTGGCATTCTGTTCTTTCAGATATTTCCCGGATCCGGATACTGTACCTCCGGTACCACATGTTGCTATAAAATGTGTGATCAATCCACCTGTCTGTTGCCACAATTCAGGACCTGTAGTCCTGTAATGTGCATCCAGGTTAGCATCATTATAATACTGATTGACGTAAAATGAATTCGGAATCTCTTCTGCCAACCGTTCTGCTGTGCTATAATACGATCTGGGGTCATCAGACGGCACGTGGTTAGGGCATACGATCACTTCAGCTCCAAGTGCTTTGAGAGTGGATATCTTTTCTTCAGCGCTTTTATCTGTTGTCGTCAGGATGCATTTATATCCTTTTACTATGCAAGCCATCGCTACAGAGTACCCTGTATTTCCTGAAGTTGATTCGATGATAGTTCCTCCTGGCTGGATGAGGCCGTCTTTTTCTGCCGCTTCAATTACTGCAAGACCAATTCGATCTTTTGCACTAAGGCCTGGATTGAACGATTCTAATTTGGCGAGGACGAGGCAATTGGCAAGTTGGGATAGACCATGTAATTTGACCATCGGTGTCTGGCCGACAGTCTCGAGTATGGTATCACACCATTTGGGTGTGAGGTTACTTGCGTGTTGAGTCATACGTTGTCTCTAACTGATTTTTGCCTCAACTGGCATTGGCTGCCAAAGATACAAACATCCCTCAGTCTGCATCATGGCATCCGTTAATGCATTCCTAAAGGGTTGAAGTGATAAGACTTAAATAGTTTAATATTAAGTAGTTGTAATATCTATTTCAAACCATTTCAGGAATTGACAATTAGGATGTCTGTGTTTTATGGGATCATTTCCAGGCTGGTCAATTGTATTCACCAACAGTTGCCAGAATCTTACAATTGTGAGGCTGCAAGGTTTAAGATTATGGTGAACTTAACATTTTAATGAACCACTATTGTATTAGAAGGATTGCTACAATCCGGATGCTTCCCACACAAGGATATAGTTAAGCAGGTCGAATTGTTAGGGTCTGGAGACAGAAGCGGGGAAACCAAGATTATTAGGGGTTCCTTTTAGAATTTGGCAATTCCCATACCTCAAGGCATAAAAAAAGCCGATCCAAGGACCGGCTTATATTTCATAATTAGCTTGAATTAGCTTTTCACTTTTTCAGCGGGTTTGCTAACACCGGCTTTTCCGGCACAGCAGGATTTACCTGCAGCCGATCCGCCTGAACATGATTTTGAAGTTGATGCTCCTTCCATTTTCATAGGAGATACATTCACGAATGTATTGGAGGTAGCATCATAGTTAACATCTGAATATGAAACAGAACCACTATGTGCACATGTTTCTTTCCTTACGTAAGTAACAGCTCCGCTTGATGGATCAGTGCGGGTCTCAATAGACGCATCCATTGAGGCGAGTTGGGCAGCAGCAGCTATTGACTCAGTGGTTGCAACACCAGGAGCTTTTGCTGTGCATGCACTAGCTGAGCTTCCTTTAGTGCATGTTTTACTGCAGGTTGCTTTTTGAGCATTTGCACCTAACACTAAAAACGAGCAGAAAAAAAGAGAGAAAATGACTTTTTTCATTGGAAACAATTTTTGTTATATTATAAAGGTATTCTGAAGAATATCTGATCAAAGATAATCCCCATCAGGTACAAATCCCCCAATTTTTACAACTTTGACTGGACTTAACACATTTTTAACGGGATCTACACGTTTTGCTATGAGATTAACTATAATCAGTATTGGGATCATCCTGATCTCCTTTATGACTGCCTGCAAATCTTCGAAACTCTTACCGCCTGAGTATAAGGGTAGTCAACTACACTTTGGTCAAGGTGGCGGTTTCACAGGTGGTGTCACTTATTACACTCTGCTGGATGATAATCGTCTTTTTCAAAAAGGCTTATCTGACTCTTCCTTTACTTTTGTTACGACATGGGATAAAGGATTTACCCGGCAGATGTTCGATAATTACAAATCACTTCAACTTGATGAGGTGCAATATTATCATCCTGGTAACTTATATTACTTTATTGAATATCATTCTCCTGGTAATGAGCCTCACCGCATCACCTGGGGAAAATCAGATATGACACCTCCGCCCAGTGTTGTCAATTTTTATAATTTGCTTTTCAAATCCACAAAATCTGAATCATGAAACACTTATACATTCTATGTTTGTTTTTATTTATTTCAACATGGGCTTTCGCTCAGACACCGATGAAGTCTTTTAATGCAAAACCCGTAATTGCACGTAAAGCCTTTCAACCGGCTACCAATGTGCCGGACATTCTTTGTAATGCCAGGGAAGCAGGTCCTTTGAATCTACCCGGATTACATTCACTGAATGTTACGAACGAGGCTATTCAGTCCGTTGAAATAACTAAGGCAGGGAGTTATTGGGTGACTTTTGAATCCAATCAACTGTGGGCTTCAAGGATATCTGTGAATGAACTCATGGGAGACATTATGCCCTTTACCGTTTTTGAAAGAAACTGGTCTATGTCTTGGGAAAGTGCGAACGCATACAAAGATGAGCGTAACATTGAACACGTTCGGATAAAACAATTTCTCGCAGGACATCCAATCCTGAGACAAGACATGATTTTGCATATCGAGCATGGACAGCTACGCGACCTCAATGGATTCGCATGGACAGGTCCGACTCCTGATAAATTACCGGTTCCTTTGAGTTCTGAGTCTGCAATAGATGCAACCCGCAGATATTTAATTGCACAGGATGTAAAATTTCAAAGCAAACCTTCGTTGGAAGGACTCCATCATGCATCCGATGAAGCATTCCTTAACTGGCTTCCAACAAATGGAAAACTCAGGTTGGTGTATGAAGTTAATGTGCACCCGAACATGATGGATCATTGGACTGCATATGTGGATGCAAGCACCTTAGAAGTGGTAGAAGCCTATTCTCAATTATGCTCTATCTATCCTGAACGGTTATATGATCAGCATTCCAATTCAAACTCCCACTCAAATGAGATTACATCAGGAGAGAATGATAGTGATGAGTTGATCTCTCTTGTGGTGGATGGACC
>JALYSC010000317.1 GCA_030855005.1 Bacteroidota bacterium
GGTGTAGGGTATGCGGGTATTGTGCTTAGAGCCATTTATGTAACTGAGTATGCCGAATATCTTAAAGCTCCTCTGGAACAACCACTGATTGGTGGTAAGTATTATTACGTCAGCTTTTGGGTAAGTCTTCCAAATTCCAGATGTGCAACCGAACGAATAGGTGCTTTCTTTTCAGTTAAACCTCCTCCATATGTATGGGGCGATGCTACTCCGCTCGACAACCTGGTGCCACAGGTTGAATCAGGAGGCACCTTCCTCAACGATACAACTAACTGGATGCTCATCGAAGGTTGTTTTCGTGCAGAAGGAGGCGAATCCTATATCACGATCGGCAATTTTCATTCGCATGATGATACACCTCTTGATTCATTGTGTACCAGCTCATGGAATGATGCATATTATTACATCGATGACGTCTATGTCGCCGAAGTGCAACCAGGTGGAATTGATGTAGAACTTGGCGATGACTTCTACACCTGTTATGGTGATATGCTTGATCCCGGACTGACAGGTGTGGAGTATTACTGGAGCACAGGATCAATAGAGCCTACGATCACGGTGATCTCCTCAGGAATGTATTATCTAACCGTATACAATGGTTGTGAAGCCGGTGTTGATTCAGTAGAAGTCTTTATCACCGATATTCCTCCATTAAATTTTATGGAAACGCAAATTGACATTTGCCCTGGAGAAGAACTTATCATTTCACTCAATCCGGATTGGGGATCGTATCTCTGGAATGACGGTTCCACGGCAACACTCTATACAATTTCTTCGACAGGCACCTATGCAGTATCACTGGATGACGGATGTGATATTACTTCCGATTCCATTCATGTAACTGTTGTACAACCTCCACCACCTGTTTTGTTTGCGGGAGATACCATCCTTTGTACAGGTTCACAAATCGAATTGTTCTTTGAACCGTCATTGGGTGATTTTCTTTGGAATAACAACAGTACCTCCAATTCATCTGTCATCACTCAGGCAGGCGTTTATACTGTGACTATAACTAACTTATGTGGTGTAGGGAGTGGCTTACTTGAAGTCTTTGAAGTACCACCTTTATACATAAGCCTAGGGCCTGACCGGGATACCTTATGCAGTGGTTCGAGTATTGATTTTGCACTTGATTCGGTTGCCGGAACTTACGTGTGGCAAGATGGATCTGCAACTGAACATTATCAGATTACGCAAGGAGGATTATATAGTGTCACGATGACAAGTGTATGTGGACCCAGTAAAGACAGCGTGCTAGTGGACATGTGGGACATTCCATTGTTTGATCTTGGTGATACTTTATCTCCCTGTCCCGGACAGCCACTCGTGCTGTCATATACCGGCATTGATGGAAACTATCTCTGGCAGAATGGCACTATAAATGATTCACTTACTGTATTGTACAGTGATACATTTTGGCTGACCATTCAGAATCCTTGCGGGATTTACACCGATACTGTAAATGTTATTTATAAAGGTGTGTTGTTGCCACCTGATCTCGGTCCTGATTTTAATTTATGTCCGGGCGTGCAGGCCATTCTTTATTCAGATACGAATGCAGACCAATATCTCTGGCAGGATAACACTACGGCAGATACATTGGTGATAAATAATCTGGGACTATATCATGTGACAGTATCCAATGGTTGTTATACATACGCCGACACGGTTGTGGTGGGACTTGAAAATGATCCACCGGTGATTGTACTCCCTGATCAGGTTAGGCTTTGCCAGGGAGCATTAGCTTTGTTAGATCCTGGAGTGTCCGGTGTAACATATACATGGAATGACGGAACACATAATCCTACCCTGACATTGAGTAGCCCGGGGCAGTATAGTCTTACAGTTACCAATGCATGTGGAATGGATGTCGATACTGTCGATGTCATCGATGGTGGGGACTCACCTACAATAGATCTAGGCGCTGATGTATTTATATGTCCGGGAGATATATTCAACATTCAACCTCAGTTTACAGATGTGGATACCTGGTTGTGGCAGGATGCATCTACTGCTGGTACATTACTGATTACAATGGCAGGAACGATTGACGTTATAGTTAGTAATGCTTGTGGATCTTCATATGATACGCTTGAAGTGAAAGTATTAAATCCAATCCCTGTTTTAGATCTGGGGCCTGATGAAGATCTTTGTCCGGGAGAATCACTCCTTTTGACAATTAGCAATCAGGGTGTAAATATTCTGTGGTCAGATAATTCAACAGGAAGTTTTTTAAATATAGATCAGGCAGGATTTTATTACGCGGATATTTCAAATGCATGTGGGTCTGCAGCTGATAGTATTGTGATTACTTCTTTTTCTGCAATTCCCGCACTCGATTTAGGACCTGATCAGCCTTTGTGTCCCGGCGAAATAATCACACTAGTTCCAGGCATAGTTGATGTTAATTATACATGGCAGGATGGATCTACTAGTCAAACGTTTTTGGTTGATCATGATCAGACAGTATCTCTGACGATTACCAATGAATGCGGTACGGCAACGGATGAATTAATTATTTTCCTGAGTAATACAGGACCTGATGTTGACCTTGGAGCTGATATCGTAGGATGCCAGGGAGATACTGTCAATATCACGTCCGATATCAGTGGCTTGAATTACACATGGCAGGATGGATCTGCTAATGATTCATTTATTACGAGTTCATCAGGAACTTATTATGTAGATGTAACCAATTCATGCGGAGCGGATTCGGATACTATTATTGTTGATCTTGATGCTGGCATACCACTAGTTCAACTGGGAGGGGATACTATGTTGTGTGATGGAAATTCTTTGCTATTGATTTCAGATGCAGCTCAGGGTACAACGATAACGTGGCAGGATGGATCAGAACAATCACAATTTTTGGTTACGGGTAGCGGGCTTTATTCTTTGACAGTATCTAATCATTGCGGTGAAGACAATGATACTATAGATGTAGCTTTTATTGCCACACCGGTTGATGTAGATTTAGGAAGAGATACTGTATTATGCCCTGGTGAAACACTCTTACTTACTGCGCCCGTTACAACAGATAATATAGAGTGGCAGGATGGAACCGCTAACTCTGCATACCTTATTGACGCAGCAGGATTTTATTCTTTGACCATCAAGAATTTTTGTGGGACGACTGCTGATGAAATTGCAGTTGTAATTGATGATCATTTTCCGGTTTTCCCTGGTGAAAATCAATTTGATTTGTGTACTGGTGAAACCATCATGCTTGATGTAACTCAATCCGGTGATGCCCTGTATCTTTGGTCAACCGGCGAAACAACTTCAGTGCTAGATATCATTACTCCTGGTGTATATTCGGTTACCGTCTTTACATTATGCCAACAAGCCAGCTATGAAGCAGAGATTGTTGCAGCAACAGATTGTGGAGCAGAAGTGAATTTCTATGTTCCAAATGTCATCTCTCCTAATGGAGATAACATTAATGATTTATTTTCTATCGAGTGGAGTAGTAGAGCTGATATTCAATCTATTTCAGGTACCATCTATGATCGCTGGGGCAATGTTGTATTTTCATCAATAAAAATTCCTTTTATATGGGATGGAAGTTTTAATGGGGATAATGTGGTGTCAGGCGTATATGTTTATAAGGTCGAAGTGCAATATAAGACCAGGAGAAATGAAGGTCGGCAGACGTTGACAGGAAGTGTGACGGTCATCAGATAATTTCATTCAGTGATGATTGTTATTTTAGGCAACGATATGCTTAGGCTTGGATATAAGTTCATCTGCATTTTTCTTATTTTCTTCAGTTGTAAATCCCAACAGGATAGTCAGTTAGTCAAAACTGATATTGAAACCACACCCCCAGATTCTTTAGCAACAATCCAAAGGCAATCAGGTAGAGGAGCTTTATTATTAACCAGATTTACTTCATTGGATGAACTACAATTAGTGGCTCATATGGAGTATATTAAAGCTGCACCTGCATCTGCGACTTCATTTCCCATGAGATCACAAGTTTGTATTTCTTATGTTGCCGGAGATAAACCCATCATGAGTATCCTTACGACAGGTACAAGTGAATCTGATCTCTTACGTGCACGTACAGGAAATCTATGGGATAAAATTGTGGTGAGTTTCAAAAGTCCGTATGCCCTCATCTCCCGTAAAAATCTGTTGAGTATTGAATACCTGGGAAGGAGAAAGCCCTGGTTATTTGGCAATGGAGATATTGCATTCTATGATCTGGCTGAAACCATGGTGTTTAACATCGTGCCGGATGAATTAGTCACGATGCCTGCGGAGGATCTTTCCGGCAAGGGTTATCTGAATACATTTAATCATGTCATCGCACAGGCTTTTATGACAAGTATATTTTCTGAAAAGTTTGCAGACTTCGTGGCTGATGTTCATGAGCGTAACAG
>JALYSC010000318.1:0-1286 GCA_030855005.1 Bacteroidota bacterium
TGTGAGTTGAAGACAGGTATTTCCGTTGCGGGTGATGACACCATTAAGACTTGAGAAAAGTGAATTCCACTTAACAAAAGTAGAAGATGGAGGAAGATTAACGATTTCAGATGAAGCTACGTCTTCCCATCTGATCTTACGCTTAACTGTACCGACAGGAAGCATGCTAAGTTTGATATTCTTCTCATTATATCGTGCAGTGACGCGGATAGTATTGAAGTAATAAAACAGTCCGGATAGGATCAGAATAGCTAAAGCCAGGACCAGAAGAATGTTTTTATTAGGCTGTCCGGCCATCATTACCTGGAAAAGGACGATGAATCCGATCACAATAAAACCACCAATCAGGGCAAGCAAATCCCACTGACGTAGGTGCTGTGTTTCTTTATACTTCATTTGAGCCATGAGACAAATATAACTTGATTTTACAATAAATTTACATTGATATTACACTGAGTTGATTCTTTTGGTTCAAAAACGGGTATTTGGGGGTAATTATTTTACAATACACTTCAACAGATTGATATAAATCACTGAATATCAATGTGTTTAGCTCAGTGTAAAATTTTTAACAAAGCACTTTCATATCTTAAAAAATCTATGCCAGAGAATTTATATAACTACAAGAATCAGACCAACTTACACTTTATGAAAAAATTTAATACATATTTTCTGAATCTTAACCCCACCTTATAGGCCATAATGGGATTTACAATGCGCCTATCTTGCCGCCTCAAAATTCAATTATTAATAACATGGTAAGAACAGCAACAGCTACCTGGTTAGGGTCAGGGAAGGAAGGAAATGGAAAACTACAGACTCAATCCGGAGTCCTTCAGGATCACCAATACTCCTATAATACTCGTTTTGAAGATGGAGTTGGTACGAATCCAGAGGAGTTGATCGCGGCTGCCCATGCCGGCTGCTTTTCGATGAAATTAAGTTTTGTATTGGTTGCAGCGGGTTTTACACCTGAAAGTATCACTGCCAATTGTTCTATTACGCTCGAAAGTGGTAGCATAACAGAGAGTCATCTTGATGTTACGGCTACAGTTCCGGGAATTGATGAAGCTCAATTTGAAAAATGCCTGCAGGAAGCAAAAGTGACTTGCCCGGTGAGCAAATTGCTGAATGCTACCATAACAGCGAGTGGAACGTTGGCGTAAAAACATTTTTGCCCCCGATTAAAATGCTATTCAATATTTGAATGTATATCATATTGAAGCTGACAAACAGTTTCAGTTACTTGTAATATTTAATTCATTAGTGGTAATTCCTCATTATGT
>JALYSC010000318.1:1296-4378 GCA_030855005.1 Bacteroidota bacterium
TTTGACTCTTAAAAAAAGTGATATTTCTGAATTTATTATTCCTGGTGGTGAGGGAGAAATATTTTGTTTCCAGATGAAAAAGGTGTTTAATCGAATGTAAACGTTTGTATACGGAAGAGGATGAATTTGTCGAAGTGTTTCAGGGCATTACATATTCATCAAAAAATAATTTCAACGTATTTTTTGAAAATAGATAATTAAGGATTAAAAATATTGAGGTTTGTTTCTATTGATTTTATTAGGATTCACTTTTTTTTAAGCCTAAAAATTATTTTATAAAAACGCAAACGTTTGTAAACGGAAGCAAATGATTTTGTAGAAGGGAATCAATAATTTATATATCAAGCAAAAATATATTTCAACGTATTTTTTAAAAATATTGCATTGTACTACTTGTGAGGATATTTTTGCATTATTATTTTATGCTTCACCAAAAACAACTTCACCATGGCATTCTCAAAAGCTGATCAATTCGATCCCGCACTCATCCGTCAGACATTCTGGTCAAAAGCCCTCGGTCACCCCGCACGAATCATCATTCTTCAATATCTCCTGAAATCTAAAACCGGAAGATTAAGAGATTTCAGAAGCCAGATCAATCTCACGCCCTCCACAATCTCTCAGCACATCCGTTATCTACAATCTTTAGGAGTGATATTCCTGGTTGCAAAATTTCCTTATGGCGTTTATGAAATTGACAAGACTATATGCAGATCATTGGTAAAAGAAATTCACAAAACCAATTATCGGTTTCTCCGCTTCTGAGATAGCATCAATTGTCTATCTTTAACATTCATGGAGAATACACCTGATCAACCTCAGTACATTGCCGGCAGATGTAATCTTGGTCAGGAAGAAATTCAAAGACGCTGGCGCATTGGCTATCTGGGCACTGCTGCGTCATTTTTCTTAATCCTGTTGATCGAATTGGGAAATCTTCCTTCCTGGACAAGATTATTGATTTTCGTTCCGGTGTATTATGCCTTATCTGGCTATCTGCAGGCGCGTCAGAAGTTCTGCTATGTCTATGGATGGAAAGGAGTGTTTAGTATCACCGGCAAGAAACATTTTAAACATGTTAACGACGCAGATGCTCGACGAAAGGACAATCAACTGGTATATAATATCGTGGCAAAAATTTTAATCGGCAGTATAATGATTACTGCGTTGTATTATTTTTTGCCCCACATCAATTAATTTTTACCAAATCGCAGACCTGCATACAACTGAAATAAATTACTCTTCGTATCAATATCCGGTATGAATGAATATTGCTGTCCCGGTTCAGGCTCTTTAAATAATTTACCAAGACTAAAAATAATCCTGGCACCAATTACAACCTGGCTGATAGGATGTACTTCAACTCCGCCGCCTAATCCAAAATCTACCCTATTGACAATATCAAGTATATTATCTGCAGATTGATTTCCGGTAGAAGAAGTACTGTCAACTTCAGCATTAAGTAAATAGGCGATTTGACCACCCCCTTGCACTTGGATAAGTGGTGTGATATTGATTGCAAAGAGTTGTGGCAATAACAGGTAGTCAAGATTTACATTTCCTGAATTGGTGTTAGTTGAAAAATTATATCCCTGCCTGGAATACAATAATTCGGAGCGGGAATTCAGTATATTTTTAAATGATCCGGAAAAAAATATCCCGGCATGATATCCTGTGCGTGAAGAAGTATTGATCGATTCAGCATTGGTAACATTGGCAAAATTAAATCCTGCCTTCAAGCCCAATTGAGAATGCATCATCATGGGCAGTGAAAGAAAAGCAAACAACCATAGATATTTCATAACAACTTATTTAAGTTAACGAAATGATATCCGATATTAACCGGAGTTTGATCTATAGGGGTGAGAGTCAACACTAATGGCTAAAATCCCTGATTACTACTCTTTAGTCAACAGGGATAAATATAGCTCTGGTAATGAAGTTACGGTTTGTTTGCAAGGATACCCAAATTAATGATGGAGTATTTGTCAGCAGCTCAATTTTTAGAACCGATGCATCAATCCAATTTACTTCTCGGTAAGGCACTTTTCTTCCCTGAAGATCTACCAGTTGAATTTCGTAGTCAGGATCTTCCGTAATAAATCCTTGAATATACAGTGATCGATCTGATGGATCGTACCATGTTGTAATGTCCTTCGACGCATCAGGATGATGTATATCAGTAAGTACAAAATCAACACATGCTGAATCTCTGCAATCAGATAGGAAAGTACTCACAGTAACACAGTAACATCCATTAGCAGTAGGAACAAAATAATCGTTGATGCCAAAGTTTGACATGTTTTGACAATCCGTCCAACTATATGCATAGCCAGGAGGATTAGCATACAATGTGTCTCCTCTAACGAAAATCAAAGCCTCCGGTTTCTCTTCGAGATATACTAAAACAGAATCATGGATGATCGATCCAGTGCATAATGCCAAACTATCCTGAATCCATAATAATTGATAATAAACTATGCTATTGTATGGAGGGCACACTACATAATCAAATTGAGATGAGGTAACTCCGCTAACTGTGTCGATGGAGTTGCCATCTGAAATAGCAAATGTCCATGGTGAAGTTCCGGACAACCATAGTGAAATTGTTACACATGAATCACATTTGACCTGGTCGCAACAAAAATCAGCTATGGGTCGATCGACCACGCAGATTGTATCGTTGCAAAAAGAGGTACACCCCTGATCAGTGACTGAAAGATTAATAGAGAAGCAACCCGTTGCATTATAAGCAAGTTTAATAGTGTCTGTGTTGGGAAATGTGAAGGAAGTATTATTGTCCAACATAATTGTCCAGTCAAGGATAGCTGTCGCTGAATAATTTCCGTTGGCTGTATATATTACTGAATCACCCAGGCATATTCCATCCACTGCAACTATTTCACATGTGAGATCACATAAATTGTAATCCTGACATAAGGTATCGATACATCCTCCATGCTCAATGATGACACATATGCATCCGGCACCTGATACAGGAAGACAGGATGTCGTATCGGGTAATAAGGTAGAATCACAATTCATCCATGAATATGTCAGGCCTAATGGGGAAGCGCAAAGT
>JALYSC010000319.1 GCA_030855005.1 Bacteroidota bacterium
CTTTACCAGATGTGCTAAGGATGAAAATGCAATGCCCGCCAATAATGTGCAAATAGACACACGTGGCCCTGGAGGTACATTAGTACCACTTTCTGCAACACTTTATGGCCTTACGCAGGATAACGAACTTGTCAAAATTACGACCTCTCCATTCACTGTGGGAACACCCGTCCCTATCGAAGTCAAAGGATCTCGTGATGTAGTTTATATGCTGGCAATTGATTTTCGTCCGGCAACGAAAAGATTATACTCTGTTGGAAATGACAACCTAATCTACACTATTGATCCACTTACAGGATCTGCACAAGCTGTATCGGGATTTCCATTCAGTCCTGTCATTACCGGCACTATGGTAGGTTTCGACTTTAATCCTGCTGATGACCGTATCCGATTGGTTACAGATACTGATCAGAATCTTCGCATTCATCCTGGCTCCGGTCAGGTTGTTGGTGTAGATGCTGCCATCCGCCCAACACAGTTATCCGTTAATTCGATTGCCTACAGCACAGGTACTACAGGATTATCCGGAGGCGGAGGTACATTATTTGATATCGATGCAACTACCAGTAGCCTTTACAAACAAAATGGTAATCTTGGTACGTTAGCATTGATTGGAACACTTGGTGTAAACGTACTCAGTGAAGCCGGATTTGATATCGGCAGAAAGGGAGATGCATGGGTTACATTTTTTGGTGGAGTTACATCTTCTGGCGGACCAGGTGATGTCGGAACACTTCCAAATGATAACTATTTGTTCAGTGTAAATCTTGGTACAGGTAAAGTTAGGATGACAGGACGTGTACCAAAATTAACTGGGCTTGCAGTTCAATAATTGTATTTAGAAGTTTTTATAATAGTCTTTTGAAAAAAGCTGCCGGATGCATTACCGGCAGCTTTTTCTAAAGCCACATAAAAATGCAAGTCATATAAATTATAAATTATATAATGAATTAACGTTTGCATGCATATAATTTGGGCAACCAATCCCGTTTAGCTTACTTCCCTTTATTTCTTATTGCCTTGTTTCGCTCTCTTTGTTAGGTTTCTCTCCCCTTGAAGTATTTGTCATCAATCAAATAACTATCATATGAAACCTTATCTTAAAATGCTCAGACTGACCTCTGTAATTACTTTTTGTGCATTGCTATTTACAGCCTGTTTGAAAGAAGAAAGTGTTGTTCCCAATGATGGATCAACAATTGACGAACGCGGTCTTGTCACCAATGCCAAAGGCACAGGTACACCACCTCCATCTACAACCATGATATATGGACTCAGTAAAGCAAATGAAATTGTCACACTTACAGCAGGACCTCCTGTTGTAGAAACTGCTTCTGTACAACTCACAGGTCTTGATGTAGATGAAACCATGCTTGCAATAGATATCCGCTCTACTAACAGGTTATTGTATGGCGTCAGCAGCAAGAGTCTTTTATATACCATTGATCCAATTTCAGGAGTGGCTACTCGAGTTTCTACCACACCTTTTACACCTGAAATATCAGGTACCATGGTAGGATTTGATTTTAGCACCAAACCAGATCTTGCACGCGTGGTCACTGAAACGCATCAGAATATGTCCATTGATCCAAATACCGGAAGAGTCGTTAATGTAGATCCAAATCTGGTACCGGATTTTCTGGCAGTTAATGCAATCGCTTATGCTAATAATTCTTTCGGTACGCTTAATTCAACCGGAGTAGGTCAATTGTTTGATCTCAATACAAGTGATGGAATGTTATATCAGCAGTATGATACAAAAGGATATGCATTTCCAATAGGCACCACTGCATTGGTGATCACTGGTGAGGGAGGCTTTGATATTCCCAATAATAGCACCTTTGGATTTGCATTGTTAAATGCGCGTACATCCAGTGGCGTCAATGATTCAACAATTCCTACTGATGATACTAGTATTGATGGCTTTAGATTGTACAGTATTAAT
The DNA here is from genome assembly GCA_030855005.1 of Bacteroidota bacterium. Lineage (GTDB taxonomy): Bacteria > Bacteroidota > Bacteroidia > Chitinophagales > Saprospiraceae > Opimibacter. Next base: position 1,946 of record JALYSC010000319.1, read on the forward strand.
ACACGTAACGGACAAACTACCAGCTATGGTCCAACACGCGAAATGACAGGTATCGCAGTGCCCTAATCGATTAAAAAATAGTTTCCTTATTTGAAAGATTGTCGGTGAGTGATTATCGACAATTTTTTTTTGTAATAAAATTAAGTTTCAAAAATTGAAAACCAGACAGATAGTTTAAGCCGTATATGAGGGATAACTAACCAAAAAATACCTCATAACAATGAAAATTTGCTTGAATTTAACTGGCTTCGTCATGAGCTTGATGATGGGTCTGTTTCTATTTACAGGATGTGAAAAAGATGAACTCATATCTCCATTATCCAAAGGCAATGTTGATGTGGATATTAACCACGCACCCAAGCCTCCAAAAGGTACTTTCTTCTATGCACTGAGTAGTTCTAATGAACTTATTGGATACACGAGCGGAAATCCATTAAAAGAAGAGAGTGCAATCAGCATATTAGGATTGGCTTCAGGAGAATCAATGCTTGCCATTGATTTCAGGCCAGCTACAGGACAGTTATATGGAGTCTCTTCCAATAGCAGACTTTATATTATTAACACAACATCGGGTGCTACAACGCCGGTTGGGACTTCTTCATTCAGTCCAGCGATTAATGGAACTATGGTGGGATTTGATTTCAACCCAACTGTAGACAGAATACGGCTTGTAACTAACAATGAACAGAATCTACGCCTCAATCCTGAATCAGGAGCAGTGGTAGCTACTGATGGAAACTTAAATCCTGGAGATCGAACTGTCGTAGCCGTTGCATACACCAATAGTTTCGCTGGAACAGCAACGACGACTTTGTATGACATTGATCTTTCTGATGATATGTTGTACAAACAAACTCCACCAAATAATGGTACACTTGAAGCTGTAGGTCCACTTGGTCTATTTGCAACAGGTGAAGGAGGTTTTGACATTTCTCCCGACAATAGTGTTGCTATCGCAGTTCTTTTCGGAAGAGATGATGATGATGAAAATCAGGAAGAATTTAGCAATGGCAATAAAACAAGATTTTATTATATCAATCTCCAAACCGGAGAAGCAACCAATGCAGGTAAACCAGACCGCGATATTGTTGGCATAGCGATTCCTTCTAACCCGGTTGCTTATGCGATCGATCTGTCCAACCAATTGGTGATTTTCAATCCAATGAATCCAGGCACCCCAGTGAAGAAAGCAATTGCAGGACTACAAACCGATGAAGTAATTCTTGGTATAGATATGCGTCCAGCTTCAAGTCAATTATATGGATTGGGCAGTAGCAGCCGGATCTACACGATTAATATGGCTAATGGAATGGCAACTGCTGTGAATGCAACTCCATTTACACCCGCGTTGAATGGTTCTTCGTTTGCATTTGATTTTAATCCTCAGGCAGATCGCATCCGCGTAATTAGTAATGCCGGTCAGAATCTTAGGATTGTGCCATCAACAGGCATGATGGGAGCTGTAGACGTGTCACTTAATCCTGGAACTCCAAACGTAGATGCAGCGGCTTATGCAAACAATTTTGCAGGTACAACATCTACGACTTTATATGATGTGGATTATACAACTGATAAACTCTATACGCAGACACCACCAAACAATGGTACCCTTATCGAAGTAGGAAATTTAAACATCAACGCAGATAGTGGGAATGGTTTTGATATAGGAAGTACCAGTGGAGCAGCCATGGCCATGTTTACTACGGGTAGTCAGACAAAAATATATTCTATAAGCCTCTCTTCTGGCGCAGCCAATGCCGTAAGTTCTTTCCCTGAAAAGGTAAAAGGATTCACGCTGGGCCTTGGTTTTTAATTTGCTAAATTCAAGCACTATAGATAGAGTCGTCCATATGGACGGCTCTTTTTAATTAGATGGAGCACTAAAAAATAAATGTGTGGTTGATTAGGATGCCTTAGACTAAATTTATCCGTTCTTTCACGCATAGATTTTGATGAATACATCACAAGCATTTGAAGTTATCGGTGGCAAGCGTCTTGCCGGCGAACTCGTGCCTCAGGGCGCAAAAAATGAAGCTCTCCAGATTCTGAGTGCAGTCCTCCTCACAACGGAGCCGGTAGAAATCACCAATATCCCTGATATCATTGACGTCCGGATGTTGATTGAATTACTGCGCGGCCTGGGAGTCACAGTTGAGCAAGAAGACAAAGGCCATTATACATTCCAGGCTAATAACGTCACTCTGGAACATTTTGAGTCTGAAAATTTCCAGGTCAATTCCAGAAAAATCAGGGGAAGTGTGATGTTGATAGGCCCTTTATTGGCCAGGTTCAAAAAAGCCTTTCTGCCTAAACCCGGTGGGGATAAAATTGGAAGACGGCGACTCGATACGCATTTCAATGGCTTTACAGATTTGGGAGCCCACTTTGTCTATGATGAAAAGGCGGATCAATATTATGTGGAAGCTCCCAAT
>JALYSC010000320.1 GCA_030855005.1 Bacteroidota bacterium
GAACTAAAGGATCAGAAAAGAGAATTAGAATTCTATCTGAGTAAAGCTACATCTCCCTTGGCGATCTCTACTCTGCCATCCGGATAAACTAGTTTAGCTGTATAGACATAAGTATCCGAAGCAGCGGGTTTATCTTTAAAGCGCCCATCCCATCCTTCCACATCACTGCCTTCAGCTTTATATACAAGTTGCCCCCAACGATTAAAGACGAGTAGTTCCTCCACAGCAATAGCTCCGGTGATTACCACTTTGAATCTATCATTGAGTGCATCTCCGTTAGGCGTGAATGCATTTGGTATTTGGTAGCTCGGTGGTACAGTGCCGAAAGTGATTACTACAACTTGTTCGCAGCCATTGGCATTGATAAATTTTGCTTCAACAGTATTCATCTCATTGGTAGCATTAAATTCTATTATTGCCATCGTTGAAGAAATCACAACTCCATTAACTGTCCACATGATATTATTGGAAAATGAACCCATTAGTGTGGCCATAACAAGATCACCCTGAGCAATCACTCCTGAATCTGGTTCAATAGAAATAAAAGCAGGGTCACTTGTAAGCGCCATTACAGTCACTGTCCCGGAAACATTGCAGAAATTAGGATCAGTGGTTTCTCCGTTAAATCGAAATTGAACCGAATTGTCAAGCAACGTCACAACCGGATTATTACAATTTGTACAACTCAGGACAGACGATCCGCCTCCGAGGAGTGCCCAGGATAAGTCTGATAATTCATTATTATTAAGATCGATTGTGACTGTGTCCCCAAGGCATGCAAAATGAGTAGGACCTGTAAATTGGTCGGTTACACCTTGTGAGATGCTGAAAAAACCAATCGCCCCGCAATGCAATGAATCAGAAGTTGAAGCGGTCACACGAACAGTCACGGTTTCATTGCCTCCAAAGGAAACTGTTGGGTTAGGACAATTTGTACAACTTAAGGTGCCGGGTCCGGAAACAACAGACCAGTTGAAATCGAAAAGTGTAGCAGAATTAGTTATGGTTAGTGGTACATTTTCACCACTACAGGCAGTATTATCACCATCAATATCAATGACAAGTTCTGGTGGAATATGTATAGTCAAGGCGCCCCCTACAGGACAATCCAACACCATCCCCGAAACCTGGTAGAAGAGCGTTCCTCCCGGATCGCCGATCACAGTCACTGTTGGTGAAAAACATTTTGTGCAACTTAATCCATCACCCGGTTCCCACTCAGGTTCAGTGATTTGATCTGATAGAATCATTACTACAAATTGCTCTCCCGGACAGAGTGTAGTATCATTCACAGAGAGTGGAATGCTTGGCGGTACAACATTGATCAATATAGAATCTTTGCTGCCACATGCATTATTAGAATCGGTCCGGATATACAAAGTGGTATCCTGCAGACGAAGTGCTGCATTGTATAATGTCAGATCAGAAAGAAATGTACCATCATCGAATGGTTCCCATGAAAATTTGATGTCAGGAAAATTTAATGAGTCATATGAAGGGGAGAACAGGGCTACAATTTCACCTGCACAGTAATATGGTTTCATCGGAGCAATATCGATATGCATATCTGTCGGTAATGAATCTACGCGCACAACAACTCTGTCAACAGCAGTACAAAATTCAGTTTCTGATTTCAGAGTATATGTAGTGGTAACAGTTGGCTGGGCAACAGGATTGATCACATTTGGATCGCTCAGCGTACTGTCTGCTGGTGTCCAGATAAAAGTGGTCGCGATCCCTGATATGCTTCCGGGTAATTGAACGAATTCGCCTTTGCAAATAAAAATCGTGTCTAACGGTATATTAGCAATAGCAAGACTAAAATAAACACTGTCTTTAGCACCACATTCCTCATCACCTACCACCGCATAATACCATCCAGCGTTAAAAGGCCTTACAGTAGCTGCAGTACCCAAGGAATCATCAAAAAATTCTGAGGGCTCCCAGTGAATTTCTGCATCAGAACTGGCGAGTAATACATAGGGTACATTTCTACACCATTCTATGGTATCAGTAGCAGAATTGATAATGACTTCATATTCATCAACTATTGCTGATTCAAAATTAACTATGTCGGAAACTGTTCCGTTTTGGAAAGCTACTGCCCAGCGAATGGTTTCAAGCCCTTCGATATTCCCATCATTTATAACTGTAATCGGAACTACTACTTCATTTTGATTGGGCAGCATTTCAATCGGAAAGATGGCAGGTACAGTATAATCCACTCCCAGGGTGGCTGTTCCTAATTCACTGAGTGAGATTAGGGTAGTATCCTGATTATCCGTTCCCCTTGTGAATACAAGTTCATAGGATCCACTGCATGACTCGGACAGAATACCTGCATCGCCCGGTGTATTGAGCGAAACGACCAGGTAAGACTGACCCTGTGCGAAACCTAACGTGCTGATTAAGAGGACAGAAAGAAGAAATTTCAGAAAGGATTGTGTTGCCATTGTTTTCGACATAGAGTAGCCTATTTTCAAGAAGGGTAAAAATAATCTTTTTTGGATAGGTCCCTTTTTAGTTTTCGATGGATTGACAACCAGCTAACCATCTTTGGATGTCGCTAACCTTAACTGCCTGGTTTGGCAGACCATATTTGTTTTGAAGGAAATTGAGCAGATTGGCCAATTCTACTTCATTCAGGATCAGATTGGCAGGCATCTGTTGACGTGTTTCCTCATTAAATGGCAGCCCCTTGCGAATGAGGCAAACCAAGGTTCCTGTCGTGTCCATCATAAGATTAGATGAGGAAAGTGGAGGAATCAGCTTCTCCAGCCCTGATCCATCAGCCATATGGCAATTCTCACAGTGATATTCATAGATCGCTTCACCTTGTTTATAAGGATGTTGCTTACAAGCCATAAAGAATGCAAGAATGGATAAATGTGAAATCAGCTTACTTAAATTGTTCATCCAAAAGCTGATCAACTGTGGTAAAAAAATTCGTGACGGATTCCGGATCTGTGCCTTCACAATAGCCACGCACATGTCTTTCTTTATCTAAAAGAATAATCCTTCCACTATGGTCAAAGCCCATCGGAGCGTCAGGATCTTCGACGACACTGACAAAATAGTCATCTGCCAATTGAAATATCGAATCCTTTTCACCAGTTACAAATTTCCATCGCAGATTATCAATACCAAGGTTTTTAGAATAACGATTCAGCACACTGACTGAATCATGACGCTGATCTATCGTATGAGATAGCAATATCACCCTGTCATCATCCTTGTATTTGTCATAGATACGCAGCATCTGTTTTGTCACTTTAGGACAGATACTCGGGCAGGAAGTGAAAAAGAAATCCGCGATATAGATCTTATTAGGGAGTTGGGATAATCTGAAAAGCTGACTGTCCTGGTCAGTTAGTACCATGTCAGGCACGACATGAAGGACTGAATCTCCATTCACAACATCTTTATTACCCAAATAGGGCAGTGTATCAGGCTCTTTCTTGCAGGCTGATATAATAACAAGCCCAAAAATTAATGGACCTATGACATTTAATAGTTTCATATAGAGGCTGGATTTTTAGCAAGCCATTCATTTGCTCCATCTATTGCAGTCATCATTTGTGTTTGGACCTCTTTGATTTTGACAAGTTGGCCGTTCATAAATTCTGTGGACATTTCAGGAGTGACCTTGCTGAATTGGTCGCTATAATTTTTCATCCAGTCCATCATGTTATTCTCTGCGTTTTTCAACGAGGTCAGTTGTTCATCAAGACCAGCCGGATAAGAAGGTTTACCTGTCGCATCTTCCTTCGCGCTTGTTTTACGCTCTCTCAGTTGCATTGTCAGGTGTTGGATGTCCGTCATTTTAGGCATGACCTCATCATGGATACGCATGACTTCAGTCTCAATGGTTTTACTATCCTGGCTGATTCCTTTCGTTTGCTCTGCATTGTCTGCCGTAGGGCTTTGTTGGGTGCAGGAATTCAGGGTGAGGAATGCGGCAATAAAGAAGAATAAAAATTTCATGTATTGTTGATTTAAGAATGTAAAGATAACTCACAGTCGATTGCTCTGAAGGAAAGCTTAAATTTGATGTGGACTTAATTGCCGTATGGTGAGATCGATACTCTGGTTTAGACACGATTTGAGGTTGCATGACAATGAAGCCTTGCTGGAAGCGATTCGTAATAGTGACGATATTCTACCTGTATTTATTTTCGATTCTCGACAGTTTGCATCACGTACCAAATATGGTGTCCCCAAAACCGGAGTACATCGCACTCAATTTCTCATCGAAAGTGTACTGGATCTTAAGCATCAACTTCAAAAGTTGGGTTCTGACCTGATAGTTCGAACTGGAAAATCCGAAGAGTTGCTGTATGATTTGGCTGTCCAGCACAAAGCACATTATGTGTAT
>JALYSC010000321.1 GCA_030855005.1 Bacteroidota bacterium
ACACGTTGCACCCGTGGTTACGGAAATGCAATCCCTTTAGGGTTGGGTGAGAAAGTGATGTTTTCTTTATTATACACGTTGCACCCGTGGTTACGGAAATGCAATCCCTTTAGGGTTGGGTGAGAAAGTGATGTTTTCTTTATTATACACGTTGCACCCGTGGTTACGGAAATGCAACCCCTTCAGGGTTGGGTGAGAAAGCGATGTTTTCTTTATTATACCCTTTGTTCTCTACCCTATGCTCTTTGCCCTTTGCTTCTTATCTTCCGACCTGACAGTCATCCATCCATAAAAAATGCGAGCAGTGAGTATAAGGTTACGTCTCATCATCATGAATTTCCTGGAGTTCTTTGTCTTTGGCTCTTGGCTGATCTCCTTTGGAGGTTACATGATTAATTCCCTTGGATTTACTGGGCTGCAGGTAGGTAGTATCTATGCGACCATGGGGATCGCCAGCGTATTCATGCCACCATTATTGGGTATTGTAGCAGATAAATGGATTAATGCTGAGCGCGTCCTGGGTATCTGTCACCTGATAGGTGCAGGCTTGTTGATTTGGGCTTCAACGGTCACGGATTTCAGGATGCTTTACATGGTGATGCTGTTGTATTCCATGTTTTATATGCCGACAATTGCTTTGTCCAATACAGTGAGTTACATCAGTCTTGAGCGTAATGGATTTGAGATCGTTAAAGCATTCCCGCCCATCAGGACGTGGGGAACAGTCGGATTCATCTGCGCAATGTGGTTTGTTGACTTAACTGGGTTTGCTACATCATCCAAACAACTATATATTACTGCTGCTGCTGCACTCGTCCTGGGAATCTATTCCTTTACGGTCACCAAATGTCCTCCAATAAAATCAACAGAAAAGAAAAGCCTCGCTTCCTCCCTTGGACTGGACGCATTTGTATTATTCAGGCAAAAGAAAATGCTGATATTTTTTGTCTTTGCTATGTTTCTCGGAGCTGCGCTGCAGATTACAAATACATTCGGCGGAAGTTTTTTATTGGATTTTCAAAGAGATTATGCTGACTCATTTGCGGTCAAACATCCAACTATACTATTATCCGTATCTCAGATTTCTGAGACGCTTTTTATACTTACCATACCTTTCTTCCTTGCGCGCTTTGGCATTAAGACTGTGATGTTGCTCAGTATTTTTGCGTGGGTGTTGCGATTTGCTCTTTTTGGAATTGGTAATCCCGGAGGTGGATTTGTTTTCCTCATATTGTCGATGATCATATATGGGATGGCATTCGATTTCTTCAATATTTCCGGTAGTTTATTTGTGGAGAAGGAAGCGGATATTAAGATGAGGGCAAGTGCGCAGGGATTATTCATGTTGATGACAAATGGCCTGGGAGCATTTGTAGGAGGTATGCTCAGTGGTTGGGTTGTCGATCATTTTACACATGACGGAATAAAAGACTGGCCAAGCATTTGGTTTACCTTTGCAGGATATGCACTTGTGTTGGGAATCATGTTTCAATTAGTTTTTAAATACAAACATGATCCTGCTAAGTTGCTTGCAATTAAAAATTAGTGCATTGCTCACAATTGTAAATTAAAAATGGCCGACAAACCATATCTCATAGGTATTTCCGGTGGCAGTGGCTCCGGCAAGACTACCATTATTCACGAGCTTAGAGCATTATTCCGGGAAGAACAATTGTGTATCATCTCACAGGATGAATATTATCGTCCGCGTGAACAACAAATATGGGATGATGCAGGCTATCAGAATTTTGATTTACCGGAATCAATAGATGATGTTTCTTTTGCTAATGATATTAAAAAATTGATTCGCGGTGAAGAGGTAGCGAAAGAGCAGTATGTTTTTAATAATCCAAATAAGGATCCGTTAATTTTAATTTTTAAATCAGCGCCAATTATTATTGTTGAAGGCCTCTTTGTTTTTCATTTTGAAGAAATCCGCAACCTGCTTGATCTGCGCATTTTTATAGACGCAGAGGATATCATAAAATTGAAGCGTCGCATTATCCGTGATGCCGGAGAAAGAAACTACCCTCTAGAAGATGTTCTGCATCGTTATGAACATCATGTGTTGCCTTCTTTTCGCTCTTATATTGAACCCTTCAAACTGCGTGCACACCTGGTTATAAATAATCACACGAGTTATAAAAAGGCGATAGAAGTGCTTGCTTCGTTGATAAAAGCCAAGTCTGTAGAATAGGTTTATTGGGTTTGGGGAAGGGTGATATGCTTGTAAGGTTATAGCTTAAACTTATAGGCTTATAAGTTTATAAGATAAGCATTCACGGTTATTCACGGTTTGATTCACGAAGTTCATTAAGTTTCGATGCCCGGTGGTTTACTAGATAGTTCAACTCCATCAGAGTTGAGTGGGGGAGTTTTGTTTTTCTTTTAGTCCACAGGTTGTACTCGTGGTTACGAAAATGGAAGCCCTTCAGGCTTCTTAATTTCGTTGTTTATGAAGATCCATCAAAGGGACTAAGCCTCAACTGATTGACTGATCTTTTTTACCTTGATCCCTTTTAGACTATTCAGATCTTATGCAGGATCGCTCACGAGATAGATCAACTCCTTTAGAGTTGTGTGTATAACTCTTTAAAAACATGTCGTGTACAGTAATAACAAACGTACTTAGGCTTGCTTTTCACGCTGCATTAATTAGAAATGGTGGGATCCTCGTGCTGAGCTTGTCGAAGTATCCGCTGGGCTGCGACTTGCTTCCTTCTTCCCGTGATCAGTGCTCCCGTGCTCCTTCACCAGGTTATGATACTTTCCGTAATCACCTCATATACCTTCCTCAACTCCGGATGTTGCTCAAGCAATTGTAAATGTTTGGAGATGGTGACTTCATCACCTCTGCTGGCAGGTCCGGTTTGACTATTGGATGGTCCGAGATGAAGTGCTTTTTGAAAAGTGGTGAGGATAAGTGGTTTTAAAATTTCAAAAGGTACTTGGTGGGCTTTGCAAATTTCTTCTGCAAGCGTAAGCAAATGGTTGGTAAAATTATTGGAAAAAACGGCTGACAGATGCACATAAGATTTTTGTGTATCAGACATTGTGTACACTGCAGATGAAATAGTACGCGCAAGTGAATGTAGCTTTTGTTGATTTTCTTCTTTGTCAGAAGTGATCATAATAGGTGTCGAAGACCACTCAACAGCATGATGATCGGAAAATGTCTGAAGAGGATAAAAGACACCACGATTGGATGAAGGCAATACTTCTAGCGGTAAGACACCTGACGAATGCACAATTATTCCATTGACATCAAGTGTATTAATCTTTAGCGCAATTTCAGCAATGGCATCATCAGCAATAGCAAGAAAATATACATCAGCATTGCGAGTTATTTTTTCTAAGTCTTCAATATGCTCGGCATGATGAAGTTTCTGCGATAATAGGACTGCTGGCCATGGCGTCCGATTATAAATTTGCATAATCACATGACCTCCGAGTAGTAATTCCGGCATCAGTTGATGAGCCAGTCGTCCCGCTCCAATGCAGACGATATTCATACGCTATGGAGATTCAATTGTGTCATTTCCTACGAAGACGCTTATACATGCCAAGAAACATTCCTCCTAGCATGATCATCGTACCTGCCCAGAAAAGATTGATGCCAGGGAATAGAATTGCTTCAAGCACGATGTAATCGTTTCGTGGAACCTCTTCAGCAAATTCAAACGTAATTTTCTGATCTTCGAAAGGCTGCGCAACGAAGAAATTAAATTCTTCTTTGTTCGGCTCGATACGTTCCAGTCGTACGTGTAATCCAAGATTGGGGAGATAAGCTTTCAAATTAAAAGGCCTTCCTTCCCTAATTAGGTATAAAGGCCGAGCAATATGCCTTTTTCCTCTTTTATCTGTGATTTGGAGCACCGCGTTGAAAGCGATATCTCCTTCGGCTGAAGTATAACTTGGATGAGCAGCATTTTTATCAATCCCTTCCAAAGTAAAGGTGAGCCCATGCCATGTTTGTGTTTCAGATGGATGTAAAACGAGCGGTTCATACTTGAGATTTTCATCTGAAGGCACCAGTGTATCAATGGAAGTAGGTCGTAACCGGATCCTTACATTATAATCATTGACCTGATCTGACATACCATAAAGCAATCCTTTACGTACCAACAGAGTTGGATATGCCTGCTTAGAACTATCAGCATCTTCATGCATGATGGTAAAATTGCCTGCAATGGCAAGATCATTTTCCTGGGCCGTATATCCCTTGTTTTTAGAATTTAAAGTAATGCTATCAAGTACAATTGAAAATTTTCCACTTCGAACGGTGTCACCTTGTTGAGCACGGTACACTTTATACTCAAGGAGGCTGTCAACTTTCTTAATATTTTCTACATCTTGTTGTTCAGGTGGCAATC
>JALYSC010000322.1:0-3059 GCA_030855005.1 Bacteroidota bacterium
ATGGAAGGCACCAGCAGCCGTCCGAGACTTTCCGTCTATCGCAGCAACAAACAAATCTATTGTCAAATTATTGATGACAGTAACAGCATAACACTTGCGTCTGCATCATCTTCTGATGAGGCAGTTTGTGGTAGTAATAAATCAGAAATGGCTACCAAAGTAGGCGAACTGATTGCTGAGCGAGCACAAGCAATAAATATCTCCCAGGTGGTTTTTGACCGCGGAGGGTATTTATTCCACGGCAGGGTAAAAGCCCTTGCTGAAGGCGCTCGTAATAAAGGACTTAAATTTTAATACATTCTAACAACCATACAGTGAAAGAATCAACGGTTAGAGTTAAAGCATCAGAGACCGAGCTTAAGGATAAAATGGTATCGCTTAACCGCGTAGCCAAGGTTACTAAAGGGGGCCGGACATTCTCCTTCGCAGCTATTGTTGTGGTAGGAGATGGTCAGGGTACGGTGGGCCAGGGTCTTGGAAAAGCACGTGATGTAAGTGAAGCTATCGCAAAAGCTATAGATGATGCTAAAAAGAATTTGGTAAAAGTTCCAATTCACAAAGGCACGATCCCTCACATGCAATTAGGTAAATATGGTGCGGGCAAAGTGATGATCAAGCCAGCCTCTGATGGTACAGGTGTAATAGCAGGTGGTGCCATGCGCGCTGTCCTTGAAAGCGCCGGTGTCCATAACGTATTGGCTAAATCAATGGGATCTTCAAATCCGCACAACGTAGTGAAAGCAACCATTAATGCATTAATGCTTTTACGCAGTCCTCAGACGATTGCTAAAGACCGTAAAGTGACTGTAGACAAAGTATTCGGACATCCGGTTTCCGAACAATCAGAAGTCAGCGAATAATAACCACGACAATGTCAAAGATCAAGATAACACAGGTCAAAAGTCACATCGACAGGCCACAGCGTCAAAAGGATACTATCAAAGCACTTGGCCTTGGTAAAATCAACAGATCGAAAATCGTTGAGACCAGTCCTTCGGTACAAGGAATGGTAAACTCCGTAGCGCATATGCTGAAGATTGAGAATATTAAAGATTAGAGAATAATCATAAAGTCAACATGGAACTCCATAATCTAACACCAGCCACTGGTTCGGTAAAAAATAATAAAAGAAAAGGTCGCGGTCAGGGCTCTGGCAGAGGCGGGACTTCCACTAAGGGTCACAAAGGAGCCAAGTCCAGATCTGGATATAAGGAAAAACGTGCACATGAAGGTGGACAGATGCCTTTACAAATGCGCCTTCCTAAAAGAGGATTTAAAAATCCTAATCGTGAATCATTAATCGCTCTTAATCTGGATCAGCTTCAGGCTATGTCAGATAAGTACAAGGTGAAAGAATGGACGCTTGAAGCACTTCAGACACACAATTTCATTAGTCGAAATGACAAGGTGAAATTACTAGGTCGCGGTGTTATCACCTCAAATGTAAACCTAACGATACACGCAGCTAGTGAGACTGCACGTAAAGCTGTAGAAGCTGTAGGCGGAACTATCACCATTGTATAAGACTATCTAGGCAAGCCGAATGAAGAATTTCATAGATACACTTAAGCATATCTGGAAGATAAAAGAACTGCGTAACCGCATTCTTTTTACTATCGCCATGATCGGTGTCTACCGTCTTGGATCAAGGATCGTCCTTCCGGGTGTTGTCCCATCAGTGTTGGAGAATTATGCAAGTAACAGGAACAGCAATGACCTGCTGGGTCTGATCAATATATTTACAGGAGGCGCATTTAATAATGCTGCGATCTTTGCATTGGGGATCATGCCATATATCACAGCATCGATCATCATTCAGCTTCTTGGATTTGCAGTTCCTTACTTTCAACGATTACAACAAAAGGAAGGAGAGTCTGGCCGTAAAAAGATTTCACAAATGACCCGTCTGTTGACGGTTGCCATTACCCTTGTTCAGGGGGGTGCATATTTAACTTATATTAAAAGTATCGGTGCTATTTCTCCAAATATTCCCGTTTCTATTTTTTGGTTTTCCAGCATCATTATACTGTCTACAGGTACCATCCTGGCAATGTGGCTCGGTGAACGTATTACCGATAAAGGTATCGGTAATGGTATCTCCATAATTATCATGGTTGGTATTATTGCTACACTTCCTGCAGCCCTCATTTTTGAATTCCAGGCTCAGTTAAACCAAGGTGGACTGCTCACATTCGTTCTTGAACTTGCCGGCTTCTTCATAGTTACCATGCTTTGTATTCTTATCATACAGGGTGTCAGAAGAATTCCAATCCAGTTTGCCAAACGTATGGTAGGCCGTGGCACTTCAAGTATTCCGCAGTCAGGCGCGCGCGATTATATTCCCCTGAAAGTGAATGCTGCAGGTGTAATGCCTATCATCTTCGCTCAGGCTATTCTATTTCTGCCGATGACGGTTGCCCAGTATTTTATGCAGGGAAATGGATCAGGAGCGCAGACTAATGGCTTATTGAGATCTCTCAACGATCCGTTTTCCACTCCTACAGCGATCTTTACTTTTGTGTTGGTTGTGGTATTTACTTATGTCTATACCGCATTGTTAGTTAACCCAACCCAATATGCTGAATACCTGAAAAGACAAAATGCATTTATCCCTGGTATTAAACCAGGCAAGGATACGGCAGACTTTATAGATGTAATTACAACACGCGTTACGTTACCAGGTGCATTATTCCTCGGATTAATCACAATCCTGCCAAAGATTGCTTATGGTATCGGTATCAATCAGGGATTTGCTATATTCTTTGGAGGAACCTCCCTGCTTATCCTCGTTGGTGTAGTATTGGATACACTGGCTCAGATTGAGAGCTACCTGCTGATGCGTAAATATGATGGTCTTGTCAAATCAGGCAAGCTCAAAGGACGTAGTGGCAGCGGCATGCAGATCGGTGCTAATATGTAATCCGCTCCTGATGATTCTTTTTCACATTACATTCAATTCCCTTTGAACCAGACTATGGTAGCAGGGTCCCGCTTTCAGCTTAAATCAGAAGAGGAGATAGAAATCATAAGACAAAATTGTCTTCTGGTAAGTGCTACAA
>JALYSC010000322.1:3069-3699 GCA_030855005.1 Bacteroidota bacterium
TAGCTAAGCACATTAAACCGGGCGTGACAGGTCTGCAATTAGATAAATTAGCTGAAACCTTTATTCGTGATCATAAGGCCCAACCAGCCTTTTTAGGATATCCGGGCTCCATTTTTGATTTTCCCGCCACACTCTGCATTTCTTTTAATGAAGTTGTTGTACATGGTATTCCTGATAAACGGGAGATCAGGGAGAAGGACATAATTTCTGTAGACTGTGGCGTTAAAAAAGATGGTTTTTTCGGAGATGCTGCATTCTCATTTGCGGTAGGAGAAGTCCTTCCGGAAGTAATTGAACTGCTTTCAGTAACCCGCCAATGCCTGGCCCTTGCGATAGAACAGGCCATTGCAGGAAACAGGATTGGAGATATCGGAGCGGCAATTCAAATTCACGCAGAAGGCAATCATAAATTTGGTGTCATCCGGGAGATGGTAGGGCATGGTATAGGGAAGAAACTACACGAACCACCCGAAGTACCTAATTACGGCAAAAGGGGGAAAGGCACCATTTTGCAAGAAGGATTGACAATAGCTATTGAGCCTATGATTAACCTGGGAACAAAGGAAGTTGTCCTTAAAAAAGATGGATGGACCCTTATTTCAAGAGATCTCAAACCATCGGCTCACTTCG
>JALYSC010000322.1:3709-4365 GCA_030855005.1 Bacteroidota bacterium
ACAGAAGTGTGGATAAAATAGTAGATATTTGCACTCCAAAATCAAAAAATGGCGAAACAACAGGTCATCAAACAAGATGGAATTATTGAGGAGGCCTTGTCAAATGCCATGTTTAGAGTCCGTTTGGAAAACGATCATATGCTGATCGCAACCATCTCGGGTAAAATGCGGATGAATTACATACGGATCCTTCCAGGAGATAAAGTTTCTGTCGAAATGTCTCCCTATGATTTATCCAGGGGAAGAATAACCTATAGATATAAATAAAAGAAAAGGCGTAAGGCCATACAAAGAGAAGAGATTATGAAAGTACGAGCTTCAATAAAGAAAAGGTCTGTCGATTGTAAGATCGTGAAGAGGAAGGGGAGACTCTATATCATCAACAAAAAGAATCCAAAATTTAAACAGCGTCAAGGCTGATAAAACTCTACGCATCATATGGCTAGGATAGCAGGTATAGATCTTCCAAGAAACAAGAGAGGCATAATCAGCCTCCAATATATTTATGGCATCGGTGCAAGCCGAGCCAAGAGCATTCTTGAGCAGGCTTCCATCAGTGAAGATGTCAAGGTACAGGACTGGACTGATGACAACGTGATGAATATATCACGTATCATCCAGGACACCTACAAAGTAGAAGGAGAACTCCGCTCTGA
>JALYSC010000323.1 GCA_030855005.1 Bacteroidota bacterium
ATGCTGATGTTTTTTAGTGACCACATGGATCATCATATCCGACAAATGAAGAAATTGCGCAAAGCGTTATCACGAAATAACTAATCCTTATTACTGACTACGTCGTACCTCATCAGCTATTTTCCATGCGAGGTCGTTCATCTCTGCACTTCCCATATTGACCAGTGTGACAACCACAAGATTTTCATCAGGGAAAATCAAAAGCATACTGGTCCCTCCTATGGATCCACCGGAATGACCATACCACCTCTTTTCATCATCATCTCCACTAATGCGCAAACCAATACCATAATTGGTCATCACACCAGAAGTTGTTTTCTGAGCAGTTGTAATTGTTGTTAATGTTTGATCATTGAGATATCCCGGACCAGTAAGTGCAAAACCAAATCTGGCAAGATCCTCAGGACTACATAAGAATCCACCGCCTGACCATTTATTACTTAAGTCAACATCCGGAGACGGAATATTCTTTTTGTCTTGCATCTCGTAAAACTTCACCCGATTGAATTGAATGGAATCAATATGGTCGCCTTTGAGATCTGTGAG
The DNA here is from genome assembly GCA_030855005.1 of Bacteroidota bacterium. Classification (GTDB taxonomy): domain Bacteria; phylum Bacteroidota; class Bacteroidia; order Chitinophagales; family Saprospiraceae; genus Opimibacter. The sequence continues at coordinate 547 of JALYSC010000323.1, forward strand.
ATGAAGGGGCCGCTTGACCTCTTCATTAATGATGGTAAGTATTGGTCTTGTTAGGGCTCCTTCCATGGCTGCGCTGACCAGCGTAAATCCATACGTTGTGTAAGCGTATTGAGTGCCCGGAGCAAATAGTAGTGTATCATGGATAAACACCTCCATAACATCGCGAACATAATTGTAATGGACATTGCTAAAAAATTCAATGCCGCGATAGTGACGTATGCCGGCTTGATGACCACCCAATTGTCGTAATGTAATATTCTGTTTGTCAGCAGGGAGAGAAGCAATGTAGGTGGAAATGGGAAAATCAATATTGATTTTATCTTTTTCCAAAAGTCGTCCCAGGGCAGCGGCAGTGACTGTTTTAGAAATACTTCCAATTCGGAATAGATGTTCTGATGGATTGACAGCCTGCTTTAATTCCAAATCAGCATAACCATATCCTTTGCTCCACTGACCTCTGTCCTGCTTTATAATGGAAACTCCCAATCCCGGGAATAGTCCCTTTTGCACTTGTAACTGACAAACAGAATCAATGCGGCTCACCAGATTTTCTTCCGGTCGCCAAGAGGTGAATTTTTCTGAGACGGAGCAGGAAGAGAAAAGAGTAGCCCAAAGAAGCAGGAAGACAATCGTGCGGACCGGCTGGTAAACGGAAAGAACTTTCATGCAAGACAATTGAGAGCGTGAGGGAACTTCAGGCAGCTTTCTTTTTCAACTTCTACCTTTTTTTTCGCAAATTAGACCTTCGTTATCAATCAACCTAAAACCAACTATGAATTCTTCGATCCGTTTTAAATTATCACTGATGATGTTCCTGGAGTTTTTCATCTGGGGCGCGTGGTTTGTCACTCTGGGCACCTACCTGGCGAAAGTACTTTCATCAGAAGGTTTCCAGATCGCAGCAGCTTATTCAACTCAGTCTTTGGGAGCTATCATTGCACCATTTATCATTGGGTTGATTGCTGATCGTTTTTTCGCTGCACAGCGCATCCTGGGTGTGTTACATCTTCTTGGGGCAGTTTTGTTGTATATGGTTGCCAAGGCAGAAAATTTCTCTGCCTTCTATCCATTCATTCTCGGGTACATGATTATTTATATGCCCACCCTTGCCCTGGTCAATTCTGTTGCCTTTCGTCAGATGAAAGATCCTTCAAAACAATTTGCCAGTATTCGTGTATGGGGTACTGTAGGGTGGATCGTTGCCGGATTAATTATTGGGTATGCCATGCACTGGGAAGAAAAAGGATTATTACAGAATACATTCTATATGGCTTCTGCAGTCTCCGCTTTTCTTGGGTTCTTTAGTTTTCTGTTACCTGACACACCACCAAAAGGAAATACAGGTGAAAAACAAACCATCAGCGGTATACTGGGACTTGATGCATTAAAGCTTTTAAATGACAGGGGCTTCCTTGGATTTTTTGTTGCCTCTATTCTTATTTGTATTCCCCTCGCATTTTATTATCAGAATGCAAATTTATTTCTCAATGATGTAGGAATGAAAAATGCAGCAGGTAATATGACTTTCGGACAGATATCTGAAGTGGGCTTTATGTTATTACTGCCATTGTTTTTAAGAAAATTTGGATTAAAGACAACCTTGTTGGTAGGTATGGGGGCATGGGTAGTTAGATATTTATTATTTGCTTATGGCGATGCGGATGCTGGTGTGTGGATGCTATTTTTAGGGATTTTGTTGCATGGTATCTGCTATGATTTCTTCTTTGTCTCCGGACAGATTTATACTGATTTTAAAGCCGGAGAGAAAGTGAAAAACGCTGCCCAGGGATTGATTACACTAGCGACATATGGACTTGGTATGTTGATAGGCTTCTGGCTCGCTGGAAATATTTATAATAACTACACGGATGAAGCAGGTGTTCATGACTGGAATATGATCTGGCTGATCCCTGCAGGAATAGCTTTCATGGTGTTATTAGGTTTTGCACTATCCTTCAAAAATCAAAAGATATCCTCTATCAATGAGTAACGCCGAAATGTCCTTCGGTTAAGGAGTCTTACCTTTGCCGTTGAATTACTGCACCATGCAAGACACATTTATTATTGATGGTATACGGACTGCCATTGGATCTTTTAAAGGAAGCCTTTCAGCCATACGAACTGATGATCTGGGTGCGCATGTGATCCGGGCTCTGCTGGATCGTCATCCTGATCTTGATCCGGCATTGATTGATGATGTCATGATGGGCTGCGCTAACCAGGCGGGAGAAGATAACCGCAATGTTGCGCGCATGGCGCTTCTTCTTGCAGGTCTTCCATATACAGTACCGGGTGAAACAATAAATCGCCTGTGTGCTTCGGGGATGTCAGCTGTGATCCATGCTCATCGTGCTATACAATCTGCAGATGGTGATTTATTTATTGCAGGTGGTGTAGAAAATATGACGCGTGGTCCCTGGGTGATATCAAAATCAGATCAACCCTTTGGTGCCAATATAGAAATGCATGATTCATCATTCGGATGGAGGTTTATTAATCCGAAGATGAAAGATCTATATGGAACAGATGCGATGGGTGAGACAGCAGAAAACTTAGCTGAGATGTATCAGATCTCGAGGGAGGACCAGGATCGCTTTGCATTTCGTTCTCAACAAAAAACAACTGCTTCTGCAACAATTCGTGCGGAAGAAATATCTCCGATTACTATTCAACGGAAGAAACACGATCCGCTTATTATTGATAGGGATGAATTTGTAAAAAGCCACACCTCTATCGAAGGGCTGGCTGTATTACGTCCTGCTTTCAGAGGAAATGGAAGTGTTACAGCAGGTAACAGTAGTGGCCTTAATGATGGGGCGTGTGCATTATTGATCGCTTCAGAGTTTAGTGTGCGGCAGCATAATCTCCAACCTATTGCCCGCATTATTTCATCTGCATCAGTGGGTGTCGAACCTCGCATTATGGGCATTGGTCCAGTAGGTGCATCACAACGTGCGCTGAAGAAGGCAGGACTCACGCTTGATGAAATTGACATCATCGAAATCAATGAAGCCTTTGCAGCCCAGGTTCTTGCCTGTATACGTGCACTCGGTATTGAGGATGATGATGCTCGATTGAATGTCAATGGAGGTGCCATTTCACTTGGTCATCCGCTTGGCATGAGTGGGGCACGTATTATTTATACCGCTGCAAAGTCTCTTCAACGTCTTCAGAAAAAATATGCGCTTGTCACTATGTGTATTGGTGTCGGTCAGGGTTACGCTGTCGTAATCGAGAATGCTGCTGTCAAGTAGAAACAGTCTATACTGTTTGACAGTACGGTCACTGGAGAAGGTGAGATTTTACTGTTCGACAGTTGGGTTAGTAGAGACAGTGTTGAGAGGGTTGAGCATTGCTTTCTCCGAAAGCAAACGGTTTAGAAGGTTTAGAAAAGGCAATTTATCAATAGAGACAGTTTCTATTGAGAGACAGTGCAGACAGTGGAGACAGTGAGATTTTGCTGTTCAACAGTTGAGGCAGTTGAAACAGTGTTTAGAGGGTTGATCATTGCTTTCTTCGAAAGCAATCAGTTTAGAAGGTTTAGAAAAGAAAGAAACTGTCTTAACTGTATGAAACAGTGTATAAAGTGGATTCAAATTTTTCTAAACCCTCTCAACACAGCAATCGAAGATTGCATGACTAAACTTTCTCAACACATTGTGTTACGTGAGTCAGCGACAATTGAGTGTCTGTAGCATAATTATTCTAAACATTCTCAACACAGCAATCGAAGATCGCATGTCTAAACTCTCTCAACAATGTGTCTTAGGTATCAAACTGTTATAGAG
>JALYSC010000324.1 GCA_030855005.1 Bacteroidota bacterium
ACACATCCTGTATTATCCTCTATACGAAGACACACGACATACGTGCCGGAATGTGCATAATTATGATTTGGAGATGGATCATTAGAATCAGTTCCATCGCCGAACGTCCAATGCCAGGATATGATATCATGTTCACTGGTCGAGTGATTGATAAAATGGATTTCAGTTGTATTTTCAAATTGCTGCCATTCAAAAGCAGCATGACATCCTTGTGGTGTTCCTTCGATTTCAACTTCCCAGCATATATCACTCACACATCCAAATTCATTCGTAACAATCAGACAAACCGCATGCGTGCCATATGTCGCAAACGTGTGAGTGGGATTCTGTTCTTCTGAGGTATGACCATCACCAAAATTCCAATGCCAGGAGACGATATCCGGATCATCATCAGAGGTATCGAAGAAGTGTACTTCAAGTGAAGTTCCTACCTGATCCCATTCAAAATCTGCATGGCATTCACCCTGGCCGCTCTCCACATGGACTACGTGACAAATATCACTGGAGCATCCTGCATTATCAGTTATGATCAGGCATACGTTATAGGTGCCGGTATGCGCGTACGTATGATGCGGATTATGCATCTCTGACATCTGACCATCACCAAAATTCCAATGCCATGAGATGATATCATGATTACTGGTTGATTGATCAGCAAACTCAACTTCAAGTGTAGTTCCTATTTGATCAAATACGAAGGCCGCATGACATTCAGGTACTACCTGACTGACCGTAACCTGATGGCATACATCACTTGCGCAGCCAAAATTATCCATAATGATGAGGCACACGTTGTAGGTGCCCGGTGCAGCGTAAGTGTGGGTAGGATTGACACCATCCGAAGTGCCTCCGTCGCCAAAGGTCCATTGGTTGGAAGTGATATCATGTTCACTGGTGGAGTGATTGATAAAATGAACCTGCAGGGTATTTGGGACAATTTCCCATTCAAAAGCAGCATGGCATTGAGCCTGAAGACCGTTCATGCCCAAAAACAGGAGCAGAAGGGTCAGAAAGGAGATAACAGTGTTTTTCATGAAGTGTACGATTGAGTTTGATCAGACTAATGTTGGATAAGCCTATTGATACACCCAAACTACAAACGCTGCCTTGATTCCGGAAATTTACCCCTAAACTGCAAATTCCATTTTACGGCATTCTTCTGCGCAGGCATTGCATTCAACCGCACAGCGCTGGCAATGATCTGCTTCGTGCAGACTGCATTCTTTGGCACACGCTTCGCAGATATCAGCACAGATTCTGCATATTTCATGGGCATACTGACTACCCAAACTCATCATCTGTGCAGCTGCGTAACACATAGCGGCGCATTCCATATCTAATTGGATACATCTGGTCATCATGGCTACGTCATGCTCACGTAAACAAAAGGAAGCACATTCCTGACATTCGGCCGCACATCGCAGACAAGCTTCGATACATTGTTCATATGATATTGATTGATCCATTTTTTTATGTTTATTGGAAGTGAAGAGGGAAAATTCCATGTAATTACTAATACTAAATAGAACAATGATCGGTTTGAATTGTTGAAATGTAACATAACCTGTGCAGGCACTCAGCTTTGCCAGACCAATACAAATACAATTCGGATGGCCAAAGTTTCAAATGATAATGTTGTGAATCTGCCTTTCTATGCCAAGGCGTCGCTGATCGTTCTCGGCTTATTTGTCTTTGTGCATATGATGTCGGTAGGTAAAAGTATTATTGTACCACTTTTATTTGCAGTAGTTATTTCCATCCTTCTGAGTGCTGCTGTGGATTTCCTCGAAAAGAAGAAAGTAGACAGGACACTGGCGATTTCGCTGACGCTTCTGATGACGCTTATACTAGGTGCAGTTCTTATTATGTGGATCATATCCAGGGCAAATATTTTTATTGATGCACTTCCAGAATTAAATGTAAAGCTGGATGTCCTGCAAAAAGAATTTGCAGGCTGGATTTCTGAAAATTTTGGTGTAGGGGCACGGAAAACCAATGACTGGATTAATACTGCCCGGGCTGATCTCACGACCATGAGTTCTGATCGTATTGGTGATACCATTTCCACACTGGCCAATTCTTTGATTATTCTCATCCTGGTCCCGGTCTATATTTTCCTGATCCTCTACTACCAGCCGCTTATTATTGATTTTATTCACCGCATCGTTGGACATGGGTTTCGGGAAGATGTAGGGATTGTACTAAACCAATCGAAGACGTTATTGAAAGCCTATTTCGTAGGATTACTTGTGGAACTTGTCGTCATGGTAATTCTAAACGCAATTGGATACCTGGCTCTGGGTGTAGAATACGCATTCCTTCTTGCTATTATAGGAGCCATACTCAATATGATACCGTATATCGGCGGCATAATTATGCTGGGACTATCAATGCTCATGGCGATGTTATCAAATACGGATCCGAAATTTGCGCTCTATGCAGCTGCTGTTTTCTTTGTAATTCAGATTATTGACAATTATTTCCTGATTCCGAAGATCGTAGGTTCGAAAATTAAGATCAATGCATTGGTTGCTGTGGTGGTGGTGATAGCGGGTGGCGCTATATGGGGTATTGCAGGTATGTTTCTCTCCCTTCCTTTGATTGCGATTATCAAAGTGATCTTTGACCGTATTGAGCCTTTAGAGCCTTGGGGCTTTCTATTTGGCGATACCATGCCTCCCATGGTGAGGATCAAGTTCAGAGGAAGGAAAAAAGTAACTACCTGAGTTCCCTTAAATTTCGAAAGGACGTTTCATCGGTCCATTTTTTGACTACGGAACGCTAAAAAGCCTATTCGGAAATACTGATTCATTTTTTCCAACGGAGCAGGCTCTATCTTGTGTCTGTATGATTCTGAAACAAACCTAAACAGATCATTATGACAAGATTTTACAAAAGCCTATCTGCATTATCACTTCTCTTTGCTTTCCATTGGTATGTACCGGCAACTAGCCAAACCAACATCGACTGGCAGAAAAGTATTGGAACTCCGTCCGATGACTCAGCTAACAAATTGTTCAATGACCTGGATGGCAATCTCCTAATTATTGGCAGTGAATACCATGCGGATTTTGCTGGCAATGTGAAAAACTATATGCTGATTACCAAACTGGATGTTGAAGGAAATGAAGTCTATAAGAAATATCATGACGTTTCTTTTGAAACCTTTAGTCTGCCATTCGATTATTACTTCGGCCGACATTATTATACAACTGAATCGGCCAGAAACTGATCAATGTAATAGTCAGCATCAGTAATCGGATCCTACTATACAAAATGGTGGATGCAACTGGTGAATATTATAGTTATGAAGAGGTGGGGCCGAACACTATTTATGTCGCCGATGACAATACCAAAGTGGTGTCAGGCGTACTCTGTTCGATTCAGGATGCTGTTATGGACCCGATTCCCTCGTGGTAGAAAAAATAAATCCGATCCCGGATTCTGTTTTTAATTTCGTTGATTGGCGTTTTGAAATAAAACAAAACTTCCGGACCAATCCTATCCAGGGACATTACGATTTTGATAATAATGATGTCACCATGGACGAAGATGGGAATGTGTACCTGCTCACGCAGATCGAACGTTGGGACTTCCAGTTCTGCACAGATTGCGGTGATGCGTTTGTAGATGCGTTTTGCGAGATTTTCAAATTTGATACCAATGGCCTATTGGTAAAACATGTCAAATTAAAAACGTCAAAGGCAGTGGTTAGTGGCATGGAGTTTCTGAAATGTGCTGATGGAGATATTGTCGTCCGGCTCAATGATATCAATGCATCCAACACAGCAATTCTCACCACTGTCTATCGACTTGACTATGACCTTTCGTTAGAAAAAGAATTTACGATGGATCAATTCTATAATCATCTGGTTGTTGATGAAAACCTGAATGTGATTGCTTGTACGAATGTGTACGATCCCAATGATCCAAATATCAAAGGTGCTTCTGATGCCGTTGTGACGAAATACAACAAGGATGGGATGTTTCAATGGAAATCTTATTATGGTGGGACCAGTTTTGATTTTCCGCGAGGCGCAGTCATGACTTCGGAAGGGGGCATAGTCTTTTTGGCAAATACATCTTCAACTGATTTCGATATTGCAGAAAATTATGGGAGCCAGGATATCTGGGTGGTGAAACTTACCGAGGGTACAACCGGAAATGAAGACCTGGGAGAAGAAAAAATATTCATTTTTCCAAATCCTACGGCTGATTATATTCATATCGCTTCTAACACAGCTGTATTTAAAATGCGCATCGTTGATCTATTGGGGAAACAGGTGCTTGAAGGTGCCGCATCCTTATCAAATACTTCTGTTGATGTGCGGT
>JALYSC010000325.1 GCA_030855005.1 Bacteroidota bacterium
GGCAAACACATTCAAATGAACGAAAACATCTGGATCGTATCTGACCAAAATCCTGTACATACTTTCCAGAATCCTGTACGGTGTGCATGGGTTTTTGGGAGGAAGTTTGTATTATCAAAAATCATAACAAGATGACACATGTATATGCAATAACAGGGATGACGTGTAACAATTGTATTGCCACCGTCAAAAAAGCGATCGAATCTGTGCCTGGTGTAACTGGAGTACGCATCCAGCTTGAATCACCTCAGGCATCCATCGATATGTCACAGCATGTCCCGTTGGAGACATTCCGGAAAGTCCTGAGCAGTCATCCAAAATACCAGATCTCGGAAGCTACGCCGCAACAACTTATTCAGCATTTTTCAGAGCCTGAGGAGGAAAGAAAATCATTTTGGGCCTCATATAAACCGATTCTTCTGGTCTTTGCCTTTATACTCGGTGTAACGTTGCTGAATGAATATTCATCAGGAGCATTTGTGTTGATGCGATGGATGCAATACTTTATGGCAGGTTTCTTTCTGGTATTTTCCTTTTTCAAATTACTCGACGTTCCTGCATTCGCTGCGTCCTACAGTTCATATGACGTGGTAGCGAAAAGTTGGGTCGGATGGGGTTATATCTACCCCTTCGTTGAACTTACATTGGGTATTTTGTTTCTATTGAATATTTATCCATTAGCGACAAATATAATGACGTTTGTGGTGATGGGAATTAGTTCGATTGGCGTCTTCCAAAGTATCCTGGCAAAACGTAAGATCAAGTGTGCATGCCTGGGAGCTGTGTTTAATTTACCGATGTCAACAATAACGCTCATAGAGGATATGCTGATGGTCGTGATGTCAGCGTATATGATTAGTCAGCACATTTAATTAATGATTTTGATCAACAATATTTACAAACACTCAGCCAGCTGATGCTTAACAGGATCATTCTTTTTTCTCTTCAAAACAGGACATTGGTTCTTGCAGCCGCTGCGTTGATTTTGGTCTACGGTGCCTACACGCTCCTGCAATTGCCGGTAGACGTTTTGCCGGATTTAAACAGACCACGAGTCACGATTTTCCTGGAAGCTCCAGGGATGGCTCCGGAAGAAATAGAAACACAGATTTCTCTTCCCGTTGAGCAGGCCCTTAATGGTGCTCCGGGTGTCGAAGTAGTGCGATCGTCGAGCTCGATTGGGTTAGGATTGGTATTTGTTGAGTTTGGTTGGGATACGGAAATATATAGGGCACGGCAATTGGTCAGCGAAAAGCTCCAGACCGTTTCATTGCCGGATGGAATAACACCTGTCATGGGACCTATCTCATCGGTGATGGGACAAATCATGCTTGTCGGTATTTCAGCAGACAGCACGTCGCCCGCCAACCTGCGCACGTTAGCCGATTTTGTGATCCGGCCACGATTGAAGAGTATCAAAGGTGTGGCCGAAGTCATTCCAATCGGTGGTGAACGATTACAATACCAGGTACTCATATCAAGCACACTCTTAAAACAATTTAACCTGACTGTCGATGATGTGGATGAAGCATTGTCACGTACTAATCTAAATACGACTGGTGGATTTTTCGATAGGTATGGAGAAGAAGTATTGATCCGGAATATCGGTAGAGCTCAATCAATTGGCGATTTGGAAAATACGGTTGTACGAAATAATGAAGGACAGCCCGTATTCTTAAAGCAAATTGCTGAGGTAAAATTCGGTGCAGCACAAAAGAGAGGTGATGGCTCACTCAATGGCAAACCTGCAGTGATCCTGACCATCGAAAAGCAACCAGGCGTTTCTACGATTTCTTTGACCGATCAGGTAGAGGTTGCATTAAATGAACTCCAGAAAAGTTTGCCTCCGGATGTCAAACTTAATCCAAAAATTTTCCAGCAAAAGAATTTTATAACGCATTCACTCACCAATGTCATGCACGCATTGCGAGATGGAGGCATCCTCGTTGTGTTAGTGTTATTTCTGTTTTTACTCAATTTTCGCACGACTGCTATTACGCTCACAGCGATCCCGTTGTCACTCGTGATTACAGCGCTGGTTTTTAAATTATTTGGCATCACCATCAACACACTTACGTTAGGTGGATTGGCGATTGCGATAGGAGAGCTTGTAGATGATGCAGTCGTGGATGTTGAAAATGTATTTAGGCGACTCAAAGAAAATCGGTTGGCCGAAAATCCACGTCCGATACTGCGAGTGATATATGAGGCATCCAGTGAGGTTCGTAATTCCATTGTATTTGCTACCATCATTGTCGTATTGGTTTTCATTCCTTTGTTTTATCTGCAGGGCATAGAGGGTAAATTGTTTGCCCCACTGGGCATCGCGTATGTCGTGAGCATTGTCGCTTCCTTATTAGTGTCGCTGACGGTGACCCCGGTGTTGTGTTCCTTTCTATTGGCGCGTCTCGATAAAACAAAAGCAGAACGGGAAAGTGGATTGGTCAGATGGCTGAAAAAGCAGGACTTGAAACTTTTAAATTTCAGTTTGGACAGGCCTAAATGGATCATGGGAATGGGGATTGTTTTAATTGCGATTGCCGGCATGATCATTCCCTTTTTTGGATCTGAGTTTTTACCACCATTCAACGAAGGAAGTTTTACGATAAATCTTTCTGCACCTCCCGGAACATCTCTTGAGGAGAGTAATAAAATTGGATCGTTAGCAGAATATCAAATACTGAAAGTAGATGAAGTGTTATACACTGCACGACGAACAGGCAGAGCTGAATTGGATGAGCATGTCGAACCTGTCAGTAATTCAGAAATAGAGGTTGAACTGAAAGAGGATACGAAGAGAAAACGTGAAGAAATACTCAGTGATATCAGAGCGAATTTATCTGTATTGCAGGGTGTCAGTGTCAATGTAGGACAACCTATCTCTCACCGGATCGATCACCTCCTATCCGGAGTGAGGGCTCAGGTTGCGATTAAACTTTATGGGCAGGATCTTACTGAATTGCGCACACTTGCCACGCAGATTAAAAATACTATTGAATCGGTTGAAGGAGTAGTGGACGCGAATACCGAACGGCAAACCTTAGTTCCGCAATTACGCATCACAGTAGATCGGATGGCGATTGCCAGATATGGGATGCAGGTTGGAGAGATCACAGAAGATCTTGAGATCATGCTCAATGGTAAAGTCACAGGGACTATTTTAGATGGTCAAAAATCTTTTGACATTCTACTTCGCGCTAATGAAGAAGATCGTGCTAATCTTGAAAACATCAGAAACGCATTTGTTCATACACCTGAAGGAAATCTGATTCCACTCGAGCAAATTGCAAATGTGGAATATGAAAAGGGTGTGAATGCCGTCAGTCATGAAAACACACAACGTATTATTACCATTTCGGCCAATGTGGAAGGACGTGATCTGGGAGCGACCGTGCAGGAATTAAAATCTGTAGTAACCGATAAGGTCGTGCTTCCGGAGGGATATTTTATTCAGTATGGTGGTCAGTACGAAGCTCAACAATCTGGTAGCCGCATCATCGGTTTGCTTAGCCTTTTTTCTGTCATGGGCATTTTTATTGTCTTATTTCTTCACTTCAGATCCTGGCGCATCGTGCTGCAGATCATGTTAAATATCCCGTTAGCATTAGTGGGCAGCGTCATTGCTGTCTGGCTTACAGGTGGTGTTTTTTCACTGGCTACGATGGTTGGATTTATTACGTTGACAGGGATCGCCAGCCGTAACGGAATCATGATGATCTCACATTACATTCATCTGGTAGAACATGAAGGCGAAATTTTTGACAGGAAAATGATTGTGCGAGGGTCACTCGAACGACTGGTACCTGTGTTGATGACTGCCCTGGTTGCAGCATTGGCCCTGATACCACTCACTTTAAATGCATCAGCACCGGGAAAAGAAATCTTATATCCGGTGGCCACTGTTATACTGGGAGGACTTATATCTTCCACATTACTTGATATGGCAGTAACACCAGCCGTATTTTCCATATTTGGTCGTAAAGCCATTGAAGAATACATGACCGCAAAAAAGCATTCACGAACTGGAATCGATCAATAAATAACGTATGAAAAGAATCCTGATAAAGATTTTCAAAACACTATTTGTCAAAAAATGCTGTCAATAAAAAAATCGGTTTGTTTATTTCTCTTTCTGGCTACTGCGATGTCCATGACAGCACAAGTGGTGAGCGAGCAGGCTGTAATAGAAGGTGCTTTGTCTACATATCCTTCCATTCGATTGGCTGATTTGGAAGTACAAAAGCAAAAAGCATTAGAACGGACTGCATTTAATCCTGCCCAGCCATCATTTACTGTGGAGACTCCCTCTGATATGGGCATTGCGTATGAAAT
>JALYSC010000326.1:0-3110 GCA_030855005.1 Bacteroidota bacterium
TTTTCAACCGCCCCCGACCCCTGCGATTCTCATGACTCGTTTCGTTGAAACATCATATTCGAAAACGCCGGGGAGATGCTTTGAAACAGAATGATATGATTAAACAAAATTGTGATCCAGTGATCCAGTGATCCTTTAATACATACTACGCCATATGCAGCGTCGTACGAATCTTATTCAGCGCAGATCCCGCATGTACCCATTCCGCCTGCTGCTCATTGTATCCGTGAAGGACATCAAACGTATCGGAAGTACCATCTGTATGACGTAATCTAACCTGGATTTTGGAATCCGGATTAAAGTTTTCGTAACCCAGAATGTCCACGAAATCATCCTGGCGCACTAGATCATAGTCTGCGGCATCTTCGAAGGTGAGGGCAAGCATACCCTGTTTTTTTAGATTCGTTTGATGAATGCGCGCAAAAGATTTTACGACAATTACTTTGACACCAAGATAACGAGGTTCCATCGCTGCGTGCTCTCTTGAAGAACCTTCTCCATAGTTTTCTTCACCGAATACGACGGTGGATATACCGCGCTTTTGATATGCACGTGCCGAATCCGGGACAGCCATATAGATTTGCTCTTCGTGGTTGATGACATTGTTAGTATCACCATTGAAAGCATTGATAGCACCAATAAAGCAATTGTTAGAAATATTTTCCAGGTGACCGCGATATTTTAACCAAGGACCTGCCATGGATATATGATCAGTTGTGCATTTTCCTTTAGCCTTTAATAAAACGCGCATATTTTGCACCTGTTCAATTGTGATTGGCTGAAATGGTGTCAATAATTGAAGACGATCGGATTGTGGATCCACTTCAATAGCGATTCCAAGACTATTGTTTTCAGGAGCCTGAAAGCCCGAATCTTTTACATCAAATCCGCGCGGAGGTAGTTCAACACCAACCGGCGGATCGAAACGTACTTCTTCACCATCCTCATTGATAAGCGTATCAGTAAGTGGATTGAATTTTAAATTACCAGCGAATACCAGTGCTGTAACAATCTCAGGTGATGCGACAAATGCATGCGTCGAAGCATTTCCATCATTGCGTTTTGCAAAATTCCGGTTGAAGGAAGTAATAATAGAATTTTTTCTTTTCGGGTCATCCATATGACGTGCCCACTGACCGATACATGGACCACATGCATTTGCCAAAACAAGTCCTCCTACATCTTCAAATGCTTTTAGCATGCCATCGCGCTCCACAGTATAGCGAATCAATTCTGAACCAGGAGTGACAGTAAATTCAGAACGAACTTTTAATTTTTTATCCTTTGCCTGTTGTGCGATTGAAGCTGCACGTGAGATATCTTCATAAGAAGAATTTGTACAGGATCCAATAAGTCCTACTTCCAATTCCTGCGGATAATTGTTGTCAACAACTGCTTTGGCAAACTCACTAATCGGCCAGGCCAGGTCAGGTGTGTAAGGACCGTTGATATGAGGTTCTAATTGGGTTAAGTTGATTTCGATTACCTGATCAAAATACTTATCAGCATTTGTATAACATGCTGCATCGCCAGTCAGATAATCTGCAATTGAATCTGCCAGTTCGGCAACGTCAGTGCGGCCGGTGGCTTTAAGCAAACGCGCCATTGATTCATCATAACCAAAAGTAGAAGTTGTAGCGCCTATCTCAGCACCCATGTTACAGATAGTGCCTTTTCCTGTGCAGGACATAGAGCGTGCACCTTCGCCAAAGTATTCAACAATGGCACCGGTACCTCCTTTTACTGTAAGAATACCTGCTACTTTCAGAATAACATCTTTCGGAGATGTCCATCCGCTGAGTTTACCTGTTAGATGAACGCCAATGAGTTTTGGCATTTTTAATTCCCATGGCATACCTACCATGACATCCACTGCATCTGCACCACCGACACCGATGGCAAGCATGCCCAGACCGCCTGCATTGGGCGTGTGACTATCAGTACCGATCATCATGGCACCAGGGAATGCATAATTTTCTAAAACCGTCTGGTGAATAATTCCAGCGCCAGGGTTCCAGAATCCCATTCCATATTTATTGGATACCTGTGAAAGGAAGGAATAGACTTCAGAATTGACATCAAGCGCTGTTTTTAAATCCGATGTAGCGCCTGTTTGTGCCAGGATGAGGTGGTCGCAATGCACTGTGGAGGGAACCGCGGTATTATCCATGCCGCACATCATAAATTGCAACAAAGCCATCTGTGCAGTAGCATCCTGCATGGCTACCCTGTCTGGAGAAAAGAAAACATAGTCTTTGCCACGGGCATATTCCCTGAGGGGAGAATCCGGATGGAGGTGACTAAAAAGGATCTTTTCGGATAATGTGAGTGGGCGTCCAAGTACTTTGCGGGCTTCGTCTACTTTGGCAGGGAGGGATTGATAAAGTCCCTTAATCATTTCAATATCAAACGTCATGATCGTTATTTCAAATGGTTTGTCATCTAAGGACGACAAAAATACGGGTATTCAAGGTTATTTGGGATTTGGGATCGCGGATTTGGGATTTTTTCGCAACAGATTGGATAATTTCCAAATTTGGAATTTGGATGCCAGATTAAAGGATGCCAGATACCAGACTCGTTTATCAGGAAGTTAGCATGATTTGACTAGTGCCTGGACCACAAACCTTAATGGGATTAAATCCCAAATCCCAAATCCCAAATCGTTATACCCCTGCGCACCGTGTGCACGTCCCCTGTTTATTAAATTTCGTCGCTGTCGCGTAGGGTTTTATAATCCCGGGGAAAAGGATTTGGTTAGTGATTAGGCGTTTACTGGCAAAAAATCCAAAATCCCAAATCGCAAATCCCAAATCGATATTATCCTTCGAGGCGTTCAATAAGGCGGCTTGATATCCGGAGGAAGTCCATCTCTGTGATGATGCCGATGAGCTCACCATTTTGCGTAACTGGCAGACAACCAATCTTACTCTTGCGCATAATACTCATGGCTTCTACAAGAGTGGCGTTGGGTCCAATACAAAGTGGATTCATAATCATGATCTCTTTGACTGTTGTGGGATCTATATCCTCACCTAAAGGTTGATTGCGAATTTTTAAAAGATGACGCATCATAATGCGTAAGGTCACAAGTCCTATAAGTTTGCCTT
>JALYSC010000326.1:3120-4318 GCA_030855005.1 Bacteroidota bacterium
CAATCCATCATTTCAGCGACAAGCTCAATGATATCATCGCGCTGAACGGTGAAGAGATCGGTATTCATGAATTCACTTACCTTGAGATGTGAAGGACGGTATTCCTTTAGATCAGTAAGTTCTGGTATCCGCCACATGTGTACCGGAAGACCTTGCTTGGCATTAACTGACATGGCATTAGTAAGCACGGTTAAAGCCTCATCCTCGGTAGTTTCTTTTTTCAATTTGGTGTATGAACGCAATGCCCAGCGTGCCCCATTCATGTGCTCACGTGCGCGTGCTTCGATGATATCCATGTATCGTGAAATATCATCTTTATCAATATTGCGCATTTCCAAGCCGAGACGTGCTCTTGGTATAAGTTCATTGAGAGCAAGATCGGCTACAGAAACTTTTTGATCATTCATCCAGGTGAATTTGGAATCGATCCCAAACTTCGCGGCTTTGCTAAAATTATCAAATACATCTTCGAAGCTCATGTAATTACGGATATCACCAACTTCAGCATTCATCTGTACCATCGCCCCTAACCACAAAGCAGCATTGGCCACCTCATCTAATACAGTAGGTCCGGATGGAAGGACTCTATTTTCAATTCGCAAATGTGGTTTACCATTATCGCTAATGCCATAGCAAGGACGATTCCAGCGATAGATAGTACTATTATGCACCTGCAGTGAGCGCAATTTTGGAACGAGCCCCTGGCTGATTAATTCAGATGCGTTTTCGGTGACATCACCGCTGAGTAATACTCTGAAACGAGCTATGTCCTCACGATAGATCTCGAGAATAGAATTATCCAGCCACGTTCTTCCAAAATTGACACGGGGACTACGTTCTCGCATATGATCATGTGTCGACCTGGTATCGAGAGCTTGCTGGAACATTGCGATCCTCGATTCATGCCATAAGCGGCGGCCAAATACAATTGGAGAATTTGCGGCAAGGGCCATGACAGGAGCTGATAAGGCTTGTGCCAGGTTATACATGTACACAAAATCATTTGGAGCCACCTGTAGATGGACCTGAAAACTTGTATTGACCGCTTCCAGTAGCGGTGAATCGTGTTTGATTAATAATTCATCAATTCCAACCAGGTTCAGTTCGTAAGTCGACCCAACCAGCTGCTGATTGATCGCCTCCATAAGGGCAAAGTATCGTTGTTTGGGTGTGAGATTACTCATCTCCATGTCAAACT
>JALYSC010000327.1:0-1636 GCA_030855005.1 Bacteroidota bacterium
CAGTATGCGGATTTTCTCAAACACTAAAAAATGCCAAAGATAGCCTGGCTTACAGCCTGGGTGTGGTAGTAGGAGAAAACTTCCAGAAGGATGGATATGGTGACATTCCTCTCGACATTTTCTTTGCCGCTATGGAAGCATCGATGAAAGATAAATATATGTCAATGGACCTCGCCACATGCCAGGCATACGTGGAAAAGGGGGCAAATAAAGCCAAGATGAAACAATACGAAACAAATAAAGCTGCAGGCCAGGAATTCCTTGAGGCTAACAAAAGCAAATCAGGTGTAACGGCCTTACCAAATGGTCTACAATATGAAGTCATCCGGATGGGTGATGGCGTAAAACCTAAAGCAACAGACGAAGTGATCGTGCACTATCACGGTACGCTGATTGACGGAAAGGTTTTTGACAGTTCTGTTGACCGCGGTGAATCAATTTCCTTTCCACTTAACCGGGTTATCAAAGGCTGGACTGAGATCCTTCAACTGATGCCTGTTGGCTCTAAGTGGAAAGTGTATATTCCTTACGACATGGCATATGGAGATCGCGCTGCAGGGCCAACCATTCTTCCATATTCTGCACTGATATTTGAGATTGACTTACTGGGAATTAAGTAATCACTTTCACAATAATTTATCATGTTAGAGATCGATATCCTTGCAGTGGTCCCCGGACTTCTGGAGGGACCGTTCTCGCATTCAATACTCGCACGTGCGGCTGAAAAACAATTGTTGCGGGTGCGGGTATTTGATTTGCGTGCACTTGGCATTGGAGGATATAATCAGATTGATGATTATGCTTTTGGCGGCGGTGCTGGCATGGTATTGATGGCTCAGCCTTTATCCGAAGCTATTCGGTCGTTGCAAAATGAAGGGACATATGATGAGATCATTTATCTCACTCCGGATGGTACGACGCTCAATCAATCTATCGCCAATCAATTATCGATGAAGTCAAGATTATTATTCCTTTGTGGTCATTATAAAGGAATCGATGATCGTATTCGTGAGCGATTTGTCACAAAGGAAATTTCTATCGGTGATTATGTGCTGAGTGGCGGTGAATTAGCTGCTGCTGTTCTTACGGATGCTATCGGGCGATTAATACCCGGAGTGCTTAATGATGAGACGTCTGCATTGACAGATTCTTTTCAGGATGGATTACTAGCTCCTCCGGTGTACACGCGACCGGCAGAGTGGGAAGGAATGAAAGTCCCTGATATTTTGCTGAGTGGTCACCAGGCTAAGATTGAAGATTGGAGATACCAGCAATCCATAGATCGAACTCTATCACGCAGACCTGATCTGTTGAAGGATGAAGATCCGGGGTGAAGACTGAATTATAATTTGATTATTTTGCTTCACAAAACGAAAATCTATGTCACAATACTATTACACGGATGGAAAAGAACGATTTGGTCCTTTTTCCCTTGATGATCTGAGAGGTAAAAATCTAACAGGTGAAACGCTGGTATGGAGAGAAGGGCTGACAGACTGGATACCTGCTAAAACAATCAGCGACCTTAATCCACTTTTTATGCCGGTGGAAGATGCATTTCAACCTGTACCCACTGCCCCATATACCACACCGCTGCCAGAAGTAGCTCCCAAAAACTGGCTGGTAGAATCTATTC
>JALYSC010000327.1:1646-4311 GCA_030855005.1 Bacteroidota bacterium
CTATTCTTGTGACGATACTTTGCTGTCTGCCTTTCGGTATAGTCGGCATTATACATGCAACTAAAGTGGAAACCCTATGGAATACAGGTCAGCGTGCTGAAGCTATTAAAGCAAGCCAGGACGCCGCCAAATGGACCAAGATTGGTTTTATCGTTGGGGTAGTAGTGATTGGTATTTATATGCTAATGATGGTTTTCGGAATTGTTGCAGGCATAAGTGGCATGTGAAAAATAAAACCATATTGTTTGTTATAGCGGGCATCGGCCTAATCCTTATCTATGGATTATTAGATCCGGCCGCTGGTCATTTTCCTCAATGTCCATTTCGATTATTGACAGGTTGGTTATGTCCGGGATGTGGATCACAAAGAGCCATTCATCAGTTACTTCATGGGCATTTTATTGCATCTTTTAATCATAATCAATTATTCCTTCCGTCATTAGCTTATGCCGGATTAGGTGGGTTTGTTCGAGGTGTATTGCCTGAAAAATGGATGTCTATTCGTAAAAACTTCTATGGAAAGACTGCAGCTTACACCGCACTTGCTATTATCTTTTCATTTAGCCTTTTAAGGAATGTTTTATAATAGTTCAACCTGCAGGGCTCACTTGCTGATCTTCCTTACTTTTGATTCATGAAAACGTATGAAACGCTAAATCCCGAAGAGCGGGGTGATGTACTGGTCTTATATCTCAATCGCCCCGATGCGATGAATGCACTTAATGCTCGGATGTTTGATGACCTCGATGATTTTTTTACTGATGGATACAAAAGTTATTCTTCACGGGTCATTGTGATTACGGGTACCGGAGAAAAAGCTTTTGCTGCCGGGGCGGATATCAAAGAATTAAATGCTCTTAATCAGGACATGGCAGAGAAGTTAAGTCGCAAAGGGCAACTCATCTTTCAAAAGATTGAAAAATTCCATCTCCCTGTCCTTGCTGCTGTAAATGGATTTTCTCTGGGTGGCGGATGTGAATTGGCTATGGCGTGTCACATACGTATTGCTTCCTCCAATGCAAGATTTGGACAGCCAGAAGTGGGACTGGGCATCATACCAGGTTATGGGGGTACACAGCGGCTGATTCAATTAATTGGCAAAGGAAAAGCGACAGAATTGCTCATGACAGGTGACATGCTTAATGCGGATGAAGCACTTCGATATGGCCTGGTCAATTATGTCCTTGAACAGGATCAGCTGTTAGAAAAAACAATGGAACTTGCAAAGAAAATAATTTCGCGTGGACCACTCGCTATATCCGGTGTGATACGTAGCGTAAATCAATATTTTCAACCAGGAGCAGAAGGCTTTCCTTTCGAAGCCCGCATGTTTGGGGAGGTAGCATCAACAGAAGATTTTAAAGAAGGGACCATTGCCTTTATTGAAAAACGAAAGCCGGTGTTCCAGGGTAAATAATGTACGAATTCCACGCTGATAAAGAACGCTACTTTGAGATTCAGTACCGTGTCACGAAAGAATACATTATTCCTTTCCTGCAGCAACATGCACCAGGTAAGAAATGGAACCGGGTACTGGAAATTGGAAGTGCAGAAGCAGGAGTTTTAAAAGCATTTCTGGAAGAAGGGGCGTTTTGCACCGGTATCGAATTATCATCTTACCGTACAGCACTCGCAGAGCAATTTCACGCGAAAGCAATTGAAGAAGGCAGAATCGAATTTGTAAACCGCAATATTTTCGATATTGATCCCGAGCATGATTTGGGAGGTAAATATGATCTTGTCATTCTTAAAGATGTAATCGAACACATCCCGCGCCAGGAAGAATTTATTCATCAATTACCTGCCTTTTTAAATGATGGCGGCTATATTTTCTTTGCATTCCCTCCATGGCAGATGCCATATGGAGGGCATCAGCAAGTAGTTAAGAATAAATTACTATCCAGGCTTCCTTATTATCATCTTCTTCCTGCGGCTATTTATAAAAAACTCTTTAAGGTCGTGAAAGAAACGCCACCCCTTATTCAGGAATTGATGGAAATAAAAGAAACCGGCATCAGTATCGAAAGATTTGAAAAAGCAATCCGTTATAACAAGCTTTCGATAGTTGCAAAGCGTTTTTATTTATTCAATCCCATCTATCAATACAAATTTGGTGTAAAGCCTAAACTGCAAAATTCGCTGATTAGCAGAATTCCAGTACTGCGCAACTTCCTTACTTCTGCTGTGTATTACCTCGTCAGTAAGGATGATTGATCATTTGGCATTTGCCAGCAATGCGTCAATAGTATTGGTGGCGACACTATGATAATTAGGTTTCGCTTCAGCATAAATACTTTTTGCTTCTGCTACCATTCCATTTTCAATCAGTGCGGTATACAACGGTGTCAGAAATTTTCTTCTGCCCACGTTAACCAGGAAATCACGAATATCAGGAAGGATCTCTTTTCCATAGCCCTGGTTGATAGCAAGTTTGTACCAGGCAGCTTTTATCTCACTGTTAGGAGATTTAGTAAATGTATAGACTGCATCCAGGTCTTTCATTTGTTCAATAGAAATGGAATCAGAGAGTGAGCGAATAAAATGAAGCCATTCGAATGTACCCCAACTGCGTGTTTCAAGTTTATCGGCTTCACTGCCCTGAATAAATGAATCCAATTGGACATTAACTTTTGTAAAGCGTTCATCACTTGCTCTTGGATAATTT
>JALYSC010000328.1 GCA_030855005.1 Bacteroidota bacterium
CAACCAGACTAAATTGCATCAATGGATGTGTCAACATGAAATACCATTGACAGCCTACTGTCCCCTCGGCCAAGGCAGATTTATGACTGACAAAAAATTAATTGATATAGCCTCAGTATATCTTCGCACACCAGCACAAATTATTTTACGCTGGATGATGCAACAGCAGGATGTACTCGCCATTCCAAAGACTACTAACTATCACAGGCTGGTTGAAAATTTCGAAATATTTGATTTTGAACTCTCCTCAACCGAAATGGAAATGATTAATGCCTGGCGACTTGAACACCAAAGAGTAGTGGCAGAACAGTCCGGTGCAAAATTTGATTAATTAATCTCATCTTCATCAGGCTCTTGCCAATATCTTTAGCATCCTTTGCTTAAAAGATTAACTAAAAATGTATTTGATTAAAAGGCACACAATATTAGGAAGGGCGGAAATTCAACACTTGCGGGTGGTTTTCATGAACCCCTTTTTTTGGCAAAAAGTCTACATTTATCATTCATTCAAATATAACAACATGAAATCTCCATTACTAGTCGCAGTATTTCTGATGGGAGCATCTATAATGTTTGGGCAAACGCAGGAAGAATTGTTGGCACAGAAAGTAGCGAAGGAAGCAGAATTGGCCATCATAGATCCTCAGTTAAAAGAGCTTACTGCAAAAGCAGAAGCGCTTAGGGCAGATATTGCAGTCCTGGCAGAACAAACCACTCCTTATCCTCGATGGGATGTAGGTACCTTGGGAAATGTAGGCTTAGGATTTTCAAGCTTTAGTGATTGGTTATCAAAATCCAGTCCCAACACCACCGCATTTAATATTGGTGTGAGTACGAATGCGTTTGCAAATCTGCAGCAAAGAAAATATTTCTGGCGCAATAACGCGAACCTTACACTAGGCTGGCTTAAGTTTAATGACCGTGATGATCCAACTGACAACAAAGAATTTAGAGTGGCCGCTGACGCCTTTAATGCTACAACATTACTTGGATACAAACTCAGTGAAAAACTAGCAATATCAACGCTGGGTGAATATCGTACAGCTATCCTCGAAGATAAGCTCAATGATCCCGGATATCTTGATGTTGGTGCCGGGGTAACATGGACTCCTATCGTCGACCTGGTAGTTGTGGTACATCCGCTTAACTACAATTTTATTTTTTCAAGAGGTGCATTTGATTACCAAAGTTCACTAGGCGCAAAGGTTGTAGCTGACTATAAAAAAGAAATCACCAAAGGTCTTGCCTGGAGATCGAATCTTTCAGCTTTTTATAGTTATGACGGAATCGACTTGTCAAACTGGACATGGGTCAATGGATTTTCAACTGCACGCAAAGGGATTGGACTTGGCCTTGACTTCGGATTACGAGGAAACAAGCAGGAAGCTTTGGCATCAGGCAGGACGGATAATCCGATACAATCTTACTGGATAGTGGGGTTGTCATTTGCTCTGTAAGTGAGTTGTGAGTTGTGTATTATGAAACGACAGTCGTGAATCGACAGTCGTGAATAGCTTTTATATTGTGGATCGGGATGAATATATTTTCAACACAGATTAACGCAAAAATTATTGAAAAATTAATTTTCGCAGATTTGATTTTCACTAACATTTGCTTACCAATATCTTCATAAGCTGTGACACTACAAATAGATTGACTTTCTCTCACGCTCTCACGCTCTCACGTTATCACGTTCTCACGTTCTCACGTTCTCACGTTCTTTTAATTACCAGGGATTATCTTTGTACTATATGAAGGCATTCACATTCTACGTGGTCATTCTTTTTCTCTTGACGATGCTTGGGACTACAAATGCAC
This sequence comes from Bacteroidota bacterium, assembly GCA_030855005.1. GTDB lineage: Bacteria > Bacteroidota > Bacteroidia > Chitinophagales > Saprospiraceae > Opimibacter. The sequence goes on from JALYSC010000328.1 coordinate 1,819, forward strand.
AATTTGTTTTTGGGGTTGATCTTTCCTATGTCAATGAGATGGAAGATTGTGGTGCATTGTATAAAGAAAATGGTTTGGTAGCAGATCCATATTCTCTTTTTGCATCGCATGGTGCTAATATGGTGCGACTAAGATTGTGGCATACACCATTCTGGTATGATGAGTTGAATGAAGGGATGCGGTACAGTGATTTTGCAGATGTGCGGGAATCTATTGCCAGGGCAAAAGCTGCGGGTATTGATGTGTTGCTTGATTTTCATCTTTCAGACACATGGGCAGATCCCGGACACCAGGTGGCGCCGCTTGCCTGGTCAGCTGTACTCAAGAATTTACCGGTGTTGCAGGATTCCCTTTACAATTACATCTATCACACACTAGAAACTCTTGCTAAGGAAAATCTCTTGCCAGAGATGGTACAGATAGGCAATGAAACTAACCGTGGAATACTCCTTTCCAAGGCTCAGAATAATGGCGGGTGGGTGTTGGACTGGAAAAGAAACAGTGCACTATTTAATACGGCTATTCAGGCTGTACACGATATAGAGGCTGCATATCAATCGGAGATTAAAATTGCACTCCATGTAGCGAATCCTGAAGATGCGGTGTGGTATATCGAGCAGTTTATCGAACGTGGTGTGACAGACTTTGATGTGATTGGTCTCTCGTACTATTATCAATGGCATGACCTCACTTTTGATGACGTCACAAATTATATAAGCGAGTATCGTCATGATTACCCGGATAAAGAAGTGATGATTTTGGAGACTGCATATCCCTGGACAAACGTAAATGCAGACGGTGCGAATAATATTCTTTCTGCCACATATCCGGGGTATACTCCTTTGACTCCTGCAAATCAATTAAAGTGGTTGACGGATATGACACAGGCAGTAATTGATGGCGGTGGATCGGGCGTAGTGTATTGGGAGCCTGCATGGGTGAGTACATCGTGTGCATCGCAATTCGCCACAGGGTCTTCATGGGATAATGCAACATTTTTTAATGCCTATGATGAACTGATTGAAGAAGGAGGAATTGGGTGGATGATGCATGGGTATGAGTTTGCCACTTCATCAGAAGATATAAATGAAATTAATAATGGATTCATGGCTTACCATGATGGAGACAACCTGACTATTCGTGCTACTGGTAGAACGATGGAGATAGGCACATGGTCAGTTAGTTTGTATTCGATAGATGGACGAATGATTTATGAAAAGTCCAGTTTGGTTTTTACAAATTCTGCATTGAATTTTATAGTACAGGATATAGAGCCTGCGATATATTTTATTACGCTTTCTGATGAAGAGGTTGTTTATACTTCAAAAATATTTTTGAAATAAAATAAATGAGCCACTGATTACACTGATTACACTGACGTTTGATGAACTTCTTATCAAAATCTAAACATTAAAGATCTTAACAATCTGCGGTCTCCACAGATATTGAGTAAATGTGATTTACGTAAAACGAACCGTCCTCAGTTATTGAAGTGAGACATAATATTGAAACTTTATTATTAAATAAATTCTACCTCATGCGGATGTTTCGACTCCGCTCGACGACCGCAGCAGCATTTAGATTAGAAAATCAAAAATTCGAAAATTTATTTTTAAATCATGCTGCGAAATCCGCGATATAAAAAGGCCACAACAATTGTCGTGGCCTTTTTATATCGTATCGGATTAATTATTTCCATTAATACCCTGGATTCTGAACCAGATTCGGATTGGCACTCAGATCAGAGGAAGGAATCGGAAATACATTCCTGTAGAGCTCTACAGATTTTCCTTCGGGTACACCACCCTTCCATGCCCAGATATAATCAGTCTGACTAAATTGTCCAAAGCGAATAAGATCCGTACGACGATGACCCTCCCAATACAATTCTCGCGCACGCTCATCAATAATGATTTGCAAATTCAAATCCGCATCTGATATGTTCCCTCCGGCAGATAAATAAGCACGTGTCCTCACCCGATTAAAATAATCTAATGCAAGACCTCTGTCACCATTACCTCTCACAATGGCCTCGCTTGCCATCAATAATATATCTGCTAATCTAAACATCGGAAAATCCGTATCCGGATACTCTGTATCAGATCCTGGCGCACCGGTTGAGGTAATATTCTTAAATTTCTGAATTGCATACCCCTGCGTAAAAACAGTCAAATCACCAATCTCAAGACTCTGTCCTGTTGTGTAAAACAATCCCCTCCTGTCAAAACTTGTCAGTCTTATTTCATAAGTATAATCCGGTCTGTCAGCATAAAATTTAATTAAATACGAGCCCCCACCCAATGTGACATGATTTCCTCCATATGTCAATACCCCATTACCCACAGCATCACCCAAACTAATTAGCGGATCACCATTAGCAACAAAGCGAAATGAACCAGCAGTAATGTCCGCATTGACATCCAGCGATTGCGTTGCTTCATTCCAAGTAAGCTCTTTTGCTCCACCCACAATCGTTGACCCTTCGATACGCC
>JALYSC010000329.1 GCA_030855005.1 Bacteroidota bacterium
GCCCGTGTAAGGACCACCAACCGCTTCGTCGTTACAAATAGGGTTGATAACTGAGATATCGAGTTCCAATTTTTTTTCACAATTGATGATAACAGTATCATCCAGAATGCAAAAAACAGGTGACCCAAAGATCAGGTCTACATCAAGTGTATCCGGCCCATCAATAGGAATGGTTGGCATTGTTGCACCAGTACTCCACAATATACCTGCACCAGCAGGGACTGGGCCGCCCTGATAGAGCACAGTAACCGTGCTGCCCGGTTCACAGGGAATACCGTTTATCTGAAAACTGATATCAATCTCTTCATTATCATCTCCATCGTAGACACGGAAGGGAAGCGTTTTCATACAACCTTTAGCATCAGTGACAGTCAGAGTGTAATTTCCCGAGTTGAGATTAAGAAGTGTATCGCCATCCTGTGTGCCTGCAGAGGATGCAAGCATATATGGACCCATGCCACCGGAGATATTAAACCATACATCACCAGTAGGTGTAGGGATACAATTATCGGGACGTGAGCCATCAAGTGTCACGACTATTGGGGGAGGCTCTGATATAGTAAAAAGGATCGAGTCAGAGGTACATGCACCTTCTCTAATGATAGCCATATAATCACCCGGTGCAAGCGGACTATAATTAAATACGCCACCAACATTGTTAGCGTTGGTCTCAAGTAAACCGTTTTTATAAATCCAATAGGAATAGTTTGCATTGGAAACACCATTTGTCAAGCCTCTCAGCGAAATTCTTCCATCTACACCTCCCGCACAAGAGACATTTGTCGGTGTCACAGTACCAGTAATAGTTGTGGCTGATCCAATTGTATAACAAAACACCGTATCACATTGAGATATCTCATCCTGAATAGTAATGCAGTAATCTCCCGGATCCAACAATCCAACCGTGACTGAATTTGTTACAACGACAAATGTTGGTTTAAGAGTGATGGTATAATTCCCATCCGGATCTGGTGTTGCACCAGTTACAGTAATACTAATTAATCCATCTTCAGATCCATTGCAAGTAGCATCCTGCAGATTATTCACGGTGATGATAAAAGGATTGTCATTTAATACCGCTGTAATTTCTGCTTCACATCCGTTAGCGTCCTCCAGATGTATGAGATAGATACCATCAGGCAGGCTTGTTACCAGAGAGGAATCCCCCATACGAATAAATCCGGATCCTGCAACCGTTGGATCAGTCATGCTTTGCCAGATGTAACTGTAAGGAGCAGCACCACCTACAGGTATGATCCTTATGGTGCCATTATCAAATTTGTAGCAAGTTGTCTGTCGAATACGTGTAACAACAGATAAAGCCAAAGAGACAATATCAATATTATAAGTAACAGAAGCGCCAACAGCATCGGTGATGATGATATCATAATTACCAAGAGGTGCATTTATAACAGTGCTACCCCCTTCTACTCCAATCATGATAGGTCCTCCAGGAGTGCCGGAAACGGTTTCTAACCAGGTGATGCCGTATGGAGCAGTCCCACCATATACAGATAGATCTATATCACCGTTACCACCAAGTATAGCAGGACCGCAACTCGTTACAAATCCTACAAGATCTACTGCATCGGAAACGGTGGTGGTACAGCTGACAAATTCGGATGGGATGACACCAATATCATTAGCGATCTCAAACTCAAAAAACGGACTAATACCCACGGGGCTCATGGAGCCGGGAAGTCCCACAATCCTGAAGCAAATCTCAAAAAGCACAGTTCCATCCGGAAGTGTAACCCCTGTGATAGGAAATCCAAGCGGTATAAACTTTAATGCGTTTGGTCCTGATTGATTAAAATCGCCATTTATGTTAATGCCATTAGTCCCGGGATTTTGAACCCTGATGTATTCGAGGACATCACTGTCCCAGATGATTTCAAACTGACCACCTGCGATGTCTGTAAAATTCTGAACCGTTACCTGGATACAAACAGTATCGCCGGGCTGGCCATCGAAGCAATTGAAGGTAAAAATCACAGGATCTGTACCGGCCTGAGAATAATTAATGGTGCTCGTGAGGGAGGAGGAGGCTAAAAGCGTTTGACAGGAGAATCCAACACACCAGATTACACAGCATACCCACACTCTTCTAAGCCAGAAAGTTAGATTTTCCATTAATAAATTTAGTATAAAATCTTTTTATAATATGTAAGGTGCAAAAATAGAAATATGATCGAGGATTTAGGTCGGGGTTTTCATTTATTTTAAAGGGGATCGGTGTCATCATCAAGACGCCTGAAAGAGGGTTCCCGCTGCCCCAAGAATTAGGTTTAAAAACGCCTTTTAACGGTTTCAAAGTATCTTCTTAGACGATCAGAGAAAGGATTTGGTTAAGATTAAGGGAGATTTTAGATCACTTTTCCAGAGATTATCACCTTGTCTACCCAGTTATGACTGAAGTGATAGGGTAGTATAGACACATTAGAGGCTGCTTTTGTAATGATCAGGTTAGCTGATTTAGAAGGAGTTATACTCCCAACGTGGTCTTGTAGTTCCATTGCTGCGGCTCCATTGATAGTAAGTGCATTGATGGATTCCTCAGGTGTCATTTTTAATTTGATACATCCTAAAGACAGGATGAAGGACGGATTACCTCCCGGAGAGGAACCTGGATTGAAATCAGTAGCTAAACTCACCGCCAGTCCACCTTCGATCATATTTCTCGCCGGTGCATAAGGAAGTCCCAGGAAAAAAGCTGTGGAAGGTAAAATGGTGGCCATCGTGGCGGAGTTAGCTAGAGTCTCTATTTCTTCCGGCCCGGTATATTCCAGGTGATCAACTGAAATGGCCTTGTGCTTCACACCCACCTGGATGCCGCCGGAGTAATCAAGTTCATTAGCATGAATCTTTGGTTTCAGGCCATACCTGGCGCCTGCTTCTAAAAGTTTGTCTGTTTCATCGACTGTATAGAAGCCAACATCGCAAAAGACATCGATATAGTCTGCCAAACCTTCCTGATGTATGGCTGGCAGCATTTCTTCAATGAGGACGCGGATATATTCCTGTCTGTTGGTTTTGTAGGCAAGAGGCATTGCATGTGCACCAAGGAAAGTTGATTTGATGGGTATTAAATTCTGCTCTTTTAATCGTCTGATTACCCGGAGCATTTTCAATTCACTTTCCAGGTTTAGGCCATATCCACTTTTGATCTCAATAGCACCAGTTCCCATTTGCATTACATCATGCAATCGTGCGAGTGCAGAATCATAAAGATCCTCTTCACTTGTCTGTTGGAGTCGGGCAGCACTATTTAAAATACCACCTCCTCTTCGTGCAATTTCTTCGTAGGTGAGGCCATGTATACGATCTACAAATTCATTCTCTCTCCAGGCTGCAAAAACAAGATGTGTGTGGCTATCACAATATGCTGGCAATACAATGCGTCCGGTGCAATCAATAATTTCATCTGCACGTTCAATTATACATTCAGCCTCAGGACCAAAGTTGCGTATCACACCGTTATCACTTAATAGATATGCATTTTCAATTGAGGTTAGCGTGCTCATTTCTTTTCCGCTAAGCCTCTTAACATGCGAAGGCTGGATACCTGTCAATATACCAATATTTCTAAGCAGCAATGTCTCTTGCATCAGATCTCACTTGTCTTTTTGATGCTTGTTTTAAGTCCTGCTTTATTCATGTTTTGCATTAAATCATTAGCCTCTGCTTCTGTGTTGTGCACATCTGATATAATCCTGAAGAAAGTGGTTCCATTTTGTTGAAGAGTTTTTATTTCAAAATTGGAATATCCTTTTTGCGTAAGATCCTGCATCATTTTATTTGCATTTGCTTCAGAACCAAAATAGCCTGCCTGCACAACAAATCCCTGAGTAATTTTTTCTGGTGCACTTGTCGTGACTGGTTTTGATACAGGTGCTGTCTCCTGAGGAAAGCCTGATGGATTAGTAGCAGGTTTATCATTTTTTGTAGCAACAGAATTCGAGGGGGCAGAAGTTTTTATAGTTTCTTTTTCAACTACCACTTGTGTTGATTTATCAAAAAGGACAGGACTACCTGAAGCGTCTTTCCAACCTCCGTTCCATCTTTCTTTCTCCTTTCCATCTGCTGTGAAAACTACCCAGGAAGGAACTTCTTTGAGGTCAAGCATTTCATAAAAAACGCCTCCATCAAAATCTTCAATATCCATTCGGGTAGAGACGTATTGTTGAGTAGCCTTCATGTCTTTTGAATAGGCCATCCAGGCGCCATCGCAATTGGAGCAGGTCTTTTTGGAGAAGAAAACGATCATTTCCTGGTTGGACTTTTTGGAAGCTGCGCGCGCTGAAGAC
>JALYSC010000330.1 GCA_030855005.1 Bacteroidota bacterium
TCTCTATGGTGGCAGGACATTATCGAGAAGGAATTATGATAATTTGACTGGCGGATATCTGGATATGAAGCGCACAGATATTCTCGCAGGATTGACGCTGTCATATGTAGTTTCGCTGAGCCGTTCGAAGAGCGCAGATAATATTTATTACTAATCCAATATGTGGATATTGTATTATACCGGGATATACCTTTTTGTGTTTGGTATACGTGTATCTGCTTTGTGGAATGAAAAGTCACTTCTGTGGATCCGGGGAAGAAAAAAATGGAAAGAAAGTCTTGACCTATTATCTCCTAAAACACATACAAGGATTTGGTTTCATGTCTCCAGCCTTGGAGAATTTGAACAGGCACGGCCGGTCATAGAAGCGATTAAAAGAAGAGATGTTGAAACTGACATCTTTCTCACTTTCTTTTCTCCAAGTGGATATACCATTCGAAAAGATTATCCTCATGCTTATGTAACTTATCTTCCGGCAGATTTACCTGGAGTCGCTGAATACTGGATTAAAAAAACAAATCCGGATATTGGCATTTTTGTAAAATATGATTTATGGCCAGGATACATGCAGGCATTAGCAAAAAACCTCATTCCGGCTATCTTAATTTCTGCCCACTGGAAACCTGGAAGATTATTTCAATCCTGGTCGTTGCCTGTTACAAAATCTCTTCTCAAAAATTTTAAACAGATTTTTCTGCAGCGATCTGAATACCAAAAATATTTTAGAAATATGGGGTTTCATAACATCAGTATTGCTGGTGATACAAGAATTGACCGAAGCCTTAAATTGCCTCTTGAAGCAGACGGAAAAATACCAGACATGCTGAAGGATCTTCCATCTTTTGACCTGATTGCCGGAAGCACATGGCCTGAAGATGAAAAGCTCCTTCTTGAATTAATTAATACCGGAAAATATCGCGTAATAATAGCACCGCATGATGTTTCTTTTTCGCGGATCTCAGATTTATGTTCAGGTATTAAAATTCCATTTCAAAAGCTTTCTGAAATAGGCGATACCATTCCTAAAGAGAAGGTGATCATAATTGATTGTATAGGTTTATTAGCATTCATTTATCAACTTGGGTCGATTGCTTATATCGGGGGTGGATTTGGTAAGGGTATTCATAATATTTTGGAACCGATGGCTTATGGTATGCCAGTCATTTTCGGACCCCGCTATCAACGATTTCCAGAAGCGGTAGAGATGATAGAACTTGGCGTCGCCTTCACAGTCCGGACACACCAGGAGTTGAATGAAGTAATGCTAAAATTACGGGACCCCTCGGTTTTAAAATCGACCGGAGAAATTTCCCAAACTTACCTCCAGCGTCATCAAGGAGCTTCTAATCTCATCACTGATTTTATCATGGATTCAATACCTTTCCCTTCACATTCATGATCAGTAAGGAAGAAATAAAGCAGGTTAGGAAGAAAGCAGGAACTATCAAAGCTGTAGTTATCGGCGATACTATGCTTGACCGGTATATCTATGGATCGGTGGATAGAATTTCCCCTGAAGCACCTGTACCTGTTTTATCTCACAAATCCACTGTGACCAAAGCAGGAGGAGCTGCAAACGTAGCTATGAATCTGGCAGCCTGGGGTTGTCAAACTACACTGTTTGGACTCACCGGCAAGGACAGTCACCTGGCAGTGCTCAAGGCCTTATTGAACGAAAAGTCCATCAGGCACCATTTGGTAGAATCTGATGACAGACCTACAACGATTAAAACCAGGGTGGTGGCTTCAACCCATCATCTTTTAAGAATTGATGAAGAATCATCAGTTTATCTCAACGGATTCCATGAACAAGCTGCGCTGACTTATGTTGAAAATCAACTGTCGGGTGAGAATATAGACCTAATCATCCTGCAGGATTACAATAAAGGATTTTTAACTCCCTCCATGATCAGGCTGATAATTGACATTGGGAGAGCAAAAAAAGCATTTATTGCTGTGGACCCTAAAGAGAAAAACTTTTTAGATTTCACAGATATCAACCTTCTAAAGCCAAATCTTCGCGAGGCAAGCCAGGCAGCAAAAAGAGGGCTCGGAGTGTCTGATCTCTCGTCAGTGGCAGATGAATGGCGCATTAACCAACGAATTGATACAGTAGCTATTACATTAGGAGGGCATGGCATATTCCTTGAAAATCAGCAAGGTGTGGTCCATGTCGTGCCGGAGAAATCGATTGATGTGGTAGATGTGTGTGGGGCTGGAGATGCGGTGGTGTGTAGTCTGGCCTTATCTCTAATGACAGGTCTCAATCTTGAAAAAACGGGTTTTCTGGGAAATTTGTCGGGGGCTTATGTCTGTTCACATTCCGGCGTTGTGTCGGTTGACCCTCTAGCTATAATGGAAGAGTTAAGGGGTTAAATGTCCTCCTGATTACAGAAATGTATTCCTCATGTTTTCAAATGACAAATTTTCCTATTTTTGAGCTCCATCCCCATTAGCCTACGGATTCCCAACTAAAGAATAAAAGCAATTTATTATAACTAAATTCTGATAATGATGAAAGTAACTTTACGCATTTCAAGTCTGCTCCTATTTGTATTTGCCTGGAGCACGGCGATGTGGGCTCAGCCTGCAAATGACAATTGTTCCGGTGCTTTTCCTGTGGTTTATTCAGGCAGCGAAGCAACAGTTGTGGTGACGGAGGGGGACACAAGAGGCGCTACTGCTTCTACGATCCCTGCTAATGTTTGTTCCACAACATTCTATACAGATGATATTTTCTTTTCATTTACGACACCAGTTGATGTAGGTGAAGCAGGAATTGTTATCCGTACTTTCTTTGACAACGCTCTCAATACTAATGATGTATCAGCAGTAGGGATGGCTTTGTATGATAGCTGTGATCCTAATGCGATTGCCTCACATTGTTTTTCATCTACTGTACCTGAAGATGATCGTTTCAATGTTTCAGGCCTTTGTATTCTGGAAGATCACACATATTACCTGCGTGTTTGGTCCACTGGTGGCGATGCTACCACTGAAGGAACACTTCGTGTTGGCGTTTATCCAAACGGCGATGTTGAACCATCATTATGGTGGGAGACATTCGGTGGAGGTCTTGAAGTTAATGGCTGGACAACTTCCGGGACATGCGCTGTAGCTGACTCCAATGAGAATGCTGGTTTCAAATATTTACCGCAAGGTTTTATCGATGATGGTGCATATGCAGCTGTCGGATATAAAATCTCAGGAGCAACTTATTGCGATGGTGCTGTTGGAGTAGACAGTGACTTTAATGACAATGGTGGTGTAGCTGGTAACTTTGGTGCCGGTCCGTGCCCAACCCCAGGTGAAAAATTCCTGGTATCACCATCTATCTATAGTGGTGGATGGGATGTAGCCGGTCTTTCCTTAACATGGACACAGGCTATTCGACAATATCAGAGCACTTATTTTATCTCTTTCCGTACAAGAGATGTTGGAAATGATTGGGGTAACTGGAGCGATATTCAGGTAAATACTGAATTCGTTATCAATAGTGACTTCTTTGATGATGATGTACAGCGATTCTTTATGCCGGGTGCAGCAGGTCATGACTCATTACAGATTCGTTTCGTCTACAATGATGAATACTATCTATGGGCAATTGATGACGTGAAACTTGTAGAAACTGAATGTAACAACACACGCGTTCAGGAAAACTTCTATGCAATAGCGCCTTGGGCTACCATTCCTGCAAAACAAGTTCGTGAACATGCTGCGTTAGCTGATGTGTACAATGCAGGTGCTTGTGAGCAAACAGATGTTGCTTTAAATTACAAAGTGACTAACATTGAAACAGGTGCAGTTCCTTACAATGAAACTCTTGTCTACGGTAACCTGAGAGCAGACTCGCTGGCAGAAAATCAACTTTTCCCGGAATTAATTAATCTTCCTAAAGTTTCAGCTAATTATCTCGGAGAATATACACTTACTTCTGATTCAACTGATTTCGATCCTTCAGACAACAAAATCTCCTACACATTTAATGTAGGTGGTAATGTATTTGGTCATGAAGATGGCTTTACCAGATCAGTGGCTATCAATGGTGCTATCTATGATGATGGTGCTCCATTATCTTATGCTTATGGAAATATCTTCCGTCCTGAAGAAGATGCTAAAGTTGAAAACATTGTATGGGGTGTGAATAACTCTACAGACATGGCTGGAAAAACTGTCAGCGTTTACTTGCTTCAGTGGACAGATATTAACGGTGACCGTATTGCAGAAAGCAGCGAACGCAGATTCATAGGTTTCTCTGATTATACTTTTACAGGTACAGAAGGTGAC
>JALYSC010000015.1 GCA_030855005.1 Bacteroidota bacterium
AAATGCTTTTTGAAATCAACCACCGTATCCAATTTGACTTTAACACCTTCTTTTTCAAGCGTCCGCTGCATGTATGTAGGATCAGGGAAATGCAGACGACCGCTGAGATGCCCCACTCTGTTAACTACCCGATGGGCAGGAATCGGACCATCCATAATGCTTGAATGCCTAAGTGCAAATCCTACCATCCGGGCTGACCCTAACGCCAGAAAATCGGCAATCGCTCCATAAGTGGAAATTCGTCCGCGTGGAATAGAACGGACAACCTCATACACATCTTCTATATAATGGGGTTTTGATTCCTTTGCCATTGGACAAATATCTTCAATTGAATCCTTCTCTTAAATTTTATCTAATCTCAAGTATATTGTTGCACACAATTTAAAACATAGATCATGAAAGGTCCCGGTGTTTTCCTGGCACAGTTTATTCGCGATGAAGCTCCTTTCAATTCGCTTGATGGACTTTGTACCTGGGCAGCAGGTCATGGATTTAAAGGCATCCAGTTACCAACACTCGATGCATGGCTTATTGATCTTAAAAAGGCAGCCGAAAGCAAAACTTATTGTGATGAGTTGACAGGAAAAATAAAATCCTACGGACTGGAGATCACAGAGCTTTCAACACATCTGCAGGGACAACTTGTGGCTGTCCATCCTGCCTATGATATTTTGTTTGATTCTTTTGCACCACAAGAAGTAAAGGGGAAACCAAAAGCGCGAACAGAATGGGCCATCGATCAGTTAAAATTGGCTGCACAGGCAAGCGCTAATCTTGGTTTGAAAGCACATGTTACATTTTCCGGAGCCCTTGCTTGGCCTTATGTTTATCCATGGCCTCAACGTCCGGAGGGTCTTATCGAAGAAGCTTTTGATGAATTGGCAGATCGATGGCTTCCAATCCTACAACACTTTGATAAACATAATGTAGATGTATGTTATGAATTACATGCGAGCGAAGATTTACATGATGGTGCCAGCTTTGACAGATTTCTCGATGTATGTGATGATCATGAGCGCATATGTATCAATTATGATCCAAGTCATTTTGTTTTGCAGCAAATGGATTACCTGCAGTTTATTGATTTGTATGAAGAGAGAATCAAAATGTTTCATGTCAAGGATGCAGAATTTAATCCTGATGGAACAAGTGGTGTGTATGGTGGCTATCAGGATTGGGTGGACAGACCCGGAAGATTCAGAAGTCCGGGTGATGGTGAAATAGATTTTGGTGCCATCTTTAGCAAGTTTGCGCAATACAATTTTAAAGGCTGGGCTGTATTGGAATGGGAGTGTTGCCTGAAGGACAGCGAACAGGGCGCTGCTGAAGGAGCTCAGTTAATAAAGAATCATATGATCAAAGTAACGGACAGACGTTTTGATGATTTTGCAGGTTGTGATTCGGATACAAAAAGGAATCGAAAAATTTTAGGCTTAGATTAATCTGATGAGACAAAGACTTCAGCAAATTATTTTATTCATGCTGGTACTTTTCCAGGGTAGTGCATTATTTGCGCAAACAATTGACTGGAATTCGTTGATCGAAGGATGGCGAAAGGAATACAATGTGCCCGGTATGTCTGTTGGCATCATTAAAGATGGGAAAGTCATTTTATCAGCCGGTTATGGTGTGCTGGAAGAAGGCAAATCGAAAAAAGCTGATCAGCACACACTTTATTCAATTGCATCTAATACAAAAGCATTTATTGCTGCATCTATTGCCACCCTTGTGGATGAAGGGAAAATAACATGGGATGATCCGGTAAGGAAATGGTTACCTTATTTTGAATTATATGATCCGTGTGTGTCAGAGATGATGACTGTTCGCGATCTCTTGTGTCATCGATCAGGACTTGGAACATTCAGCGGTGATGTCATTTGGTATCGCAGTAATTATTCCGCTGAAGAAGTAGTCAGGCATGTAAGTCATCTGCCTGCTGAATTTGAATTTCGAAATGGATATGGTTATTCTAATGTCATGTATATCGCTGCAGGTGAAGTAATAAAAGCAGTCACAGGTAAATCATGGGCAGAATATGTGAAAGCCACTTTTTTTGATCCGCTCCAGATGACGCGGACCATCACTTCCATCAATCAAATTTCATCTACTTCTAATGTTGCCACGCCACATAAGCCGGAAGGTGAAATCAATAATCCGATTGACTGGGTTAACTGGGATAATATGGGGGCACCTGGAGGAATCATTTCTTCAGTCGATGATATGCTTAAATGGATGAATCTACAATTGCAACGCGGTATCATAGACAAGGACACTTTTTTCCTCCCATCCAGCCAAATCACCATGTGGACGCCGCATGCTAATTTTCCTGTAAGCGCCCGAACACATAATGTATTTGGACGAAACTTTGCAGGGTATGGATTAGGATGGGGATTGAATGACTTTCAGGGGCACTTTGTAGCTTCTCATACCGGTGGTTATGATGGTATGTATTCAAGTGTATATCTTCTTCCATATGATAATATCGGTATTGTTGTGCTCACCAATACCATGAATAGCATTGGGCCTATGTTGTCATTTGAGATTGCAGATAAACTGTTAGGGCTGCCACAAAAGGACTGGAAGGTAAGAGGCCTCAATCAGGATGTAGCAGGTATTGCCGATCGAGCACAACGCATTAAGGAAATAACAGATTCACACATCGAAGGAACACACCCCACCATGACGTATTTGCAAATATCCGGAGTGTACAATGATCCTTTATATGGTGATATACGAATAGAGAAATCTGATAGCGATTTATATCTCGACTTTCTTCCTGCCCCTGAACTAAAAGCTAAACTGACACACTGGCATCATGATACTTATGAAATTCAGTGGTTAAAAGAACAAGCCTGGTTTGGATTTGGCACGGTGCAAATTTTGAAAGATAATAATGGGAAAGCCAATAAGCTTTTGTTTGACATCCCTAATGATGATATCTTTTTCGAAGAAATAAATGCAGTGCGCAGCACACCATGACAACTCCCCCATCCGGATTTATTGCTGCGTTACAAGAAAAAGTAAAAGGCGATGTGTATGCAGATCCCATTACATTGGGCATGTATGCCACGGATGCAAGTATCTATCAAATTACTCCTCATGCAGTTGTTTGTCCCATTGATGAAAATGATGTTAGTATCTGTGTTGACATTGCATATAGATATAGAATACCCATACTACCGCGTGGAGGAGGTACAAGTCTTGCTGGTCAGACTGTAGCAGAAGCTATAGTTCTCGATTTTTCGAAATATATGAACAACATCATACATTTCGAAAATAATGAAGTCACAGTACAGCCAGGTGTGATCCGTTCACAACTCAATCAGTTTTTAAAAAAATCAGGTTTGGAATTTGCACCTGATCCTGCAACAGGCACACGTGCAACACTAGGCGGTATGATCGCCAATAATTCTTCTGGCACAAAGAGTATCCTGTATGGAAAAACTAGTGATCATGTCCTTGAATTGAAGTGCATGCTCGCCGATGGTACCATTATTACTACGAGACCATTGACTCCGGATGAGTTACTCAGAAAACTGGAGAGTAGTGATGATGATCAGCCATACTACAGACAATTGATGGATCTCGTAGTTCCATTGGAGTCAGATGTGGAAGAACGATATCCAAAAACGATGCGTCGCGTTGGTGGATACGCATTCGATGATTTTATTACATCCGGTTATGGCGATCTCAACAGACTCATCATTGGAAGTGAAGGCACACTTGCCATCATCCTGGAAGCTAAAGTCAAAGTAGTACCCCTTCCTAAGTACAAAGGTGTAAGTGTAGTGCAATTTGATCACGCGCAGGATGCAATCAAAGCAGTGCAGACGATGGTCAAGTATGCACCATCTGCAGTGGAAATTCTGAGCCGGCTACTGATCGGGTACAGCAGGAAGAATATGGAGACATCATATATGTGCGGATTTTTAAAAGGAGATCCGGACTCCATCCAGATCATAGAGTTTTATGGTAATGATGAAGATGAATTACGACTGCGAGCAGAGACCATGCATCAGGATCTGAAGGATCAGCATTTTGGATACGCACATGATTATTATCCGGAAGGAAAAGTCTATCACGATATATGGGGCATCCGCGAAAGAGGACTTGGACTTTTATTGGGTGAGCCCACAGATAAAAAAGGTGTTCCTGTCATTGAAGATGCAGCGATTCCATTACAGCATCTGGATGCTTTTATAGCGGGCGTTATTGAGATATGCGAAAAGCGAAATGTAGGTGTTGATTACTATGCACACGCAAGTGTTGGAGTCATTCACATCAAGCCTATTCTCGACCTACGCGTGCAGGAGGATATTGATCATTTCAAAGGAATTGCAAACGAGGTTTTTAAACTCGTTGTAAAATATAAGGGTTCGTGGAGTAGTGAACACGGGGATGGAATAGTGCGCAGTGGTTTTTTAAAAGAGTATTACGGTGACAGGATATATGCAGCATTTGAAAAAACGAAATCCATATTCGATCCACATCACCTTATGAATCCCGGAAAGATTGTTGATCCACCTCCGATTGATAGTCATCTTCGTTACGGCACTACATATAAGGATCTGCCTTTCCAACCTGTGTATCAGTATAGGGAGCAACATGATTTTTATACTGCAGTGCATCAATGTTCAGGACTTGGTGCATGTCGTAAAATTTCCGGTGGCACCATGTGTCCAAGTTTTATGGTGACACTTGATGAGCGCGACAGTACGCGCGGGCGAGCCAATGCATTACGACTTGCGATGTCGGGACAACTTGAAGACGGATTAAAGAATAAAGGTCTTCCAGAAATTCTCGATTTATGTATTTCCTGTAAAGCCTGTAAAGCAGAATGTCCAAGTAGTGTTGATATGGCGCGTCTCAAGAGCGATACAAGCATTGCCTGGAGTGCGTCATATGATGATGAAATCTATGGGCCTGGATACGCGAAGACATTTGCCTGTCTATGCAAAAAGAAAATGGACGCAAATCAATAGGAAACAAGCAGAGAGTATTGATGGATTACCTGATGCTATTTTATTGGTGGATACCTACACACAATGTCATCAACCTGAGGTAGGTATATCTGCTGTAAAAATTTTAGAAGCGCTTGGTCAAAAGGTGATGGTGCTGGATGTAGGGTGTTGTCAGCGGCCGCGAATCTCACATGGATTTCTTGAAGAGGCATCTGCATTAATTGCGCCCGCTGTAGCAAAATTGAAACCATGGCTTGAGAAAAACATACCAATAGCAGTGCTTGAACCCGGGTGCGCTTCTGCATGGACTGATGATATACCAGATTTGATAAAAGATGATGAAACTGCAATTCAGCTTAAACGTATAATGCCATTTGAAAAATTACTGCTGAATACATTACTCACCCAACCTCAACAAAAGGAAATCAAACCAAAAGCGAGCCATTTCCTGGTACATGGACATTGTCATCAGAAATCGATCTTTGGAATGGAATCAGTGCGATCCATTTTCGCCCTGTGGCCAGAGGTGAAGTATGAAGAAATAGACAGTGGCTGTTGTGGCATGGCTGGTTCATTTGGCTATGAAGCAAAGCACTATGAAGTGTCAAAGAAAATGGCTGAGCGTGTATTGATTCCATCTATACTTTCGAAACCGGATGCAATTGTTATCGCAAATGGTTTTAGCTGTAAACATCAGATTGCAGATTTTGCTGAGAGAAAGACACTTCATATTGCTGAGGCTTTTGATATCCTGTAGTCATGCCATATCATTATCCACCTACTGCCAGCCGAATCAAATCTTTAATACATGCCGGAAAATTTATTAAAGACCCTTTTCCAATTTTAGATAAAGCAGTTAATAAATTGGGAACCACCTATACATTCTATATGGGAGGAATGCAAAAAGCCATTCTGACAATAGATCCGGACACGATAAAACATGTCTTACAAAAACATCATAGGAAATACGAAAAATCTGCTATCGTCACAGATATCCTTGCAAAGTATACCGGTCATGGCTTGCTGACCTCTACAGGAGATCATTGGCTGCAACACCGAAGATTAATTCAACCTGGCTTTCATCGTAAAAGAATTGAATCATTGCAATCACTTATTCAGGCAGAGATTGACATATGCATGATGAAGTGGAAAACTTTTGCAACAGGTAACACCGTATTTGATGCTTATGAAGAAATGAATCAACTCACTTTCCGCATTATTGCCAAAGCCCTTTTCAGTACGTCTATCGAAGAACATGGTCTTGCGGAATTGAGTAAGCTGATCAGTACGATTCAATCCTATGTCATTAAAGAAGTCAGACAACCCTATAAACGTTGGTGGTTTAAGTTGAGTGGTACTATGGCCCATCATCAGAAACTTTCACAAGTGGCACGAGATGTCATTCGCGAAATTGTTCGGGAGCGAAAACACTCCGGGCAGACGCCTGACGATTTGCTAACCATGCTTCTCGAAGCGAGATTTGAAGAATCGGGCGCACCGATGGAAGACGAACAACTCATTGATGAATGCCTGATCTTATTTGTAGCCGGACATGAGACATCAGCTAATGCACTTTCGTGGATGATATTTCTCTTAGGCAAAAACCAGGATGCGTATAAAAAAATACAGTCAGCTGATGGAGAAAACAAATCAGCGCAGATCAGAAATATAATACTTGAAACACTTCGACTCTATCCACCGGCTTGGGTCGTGGATCGAATCTCCCTCGAAGATGATGAAATTGGGGAGTTTATACTTCCGAAGGATACAGTATGGATTATTTATTTGCGGGGCATGCATCGACATCCCAAATATTGGAATCAACCTGATGAGTTCATTCCGGAGCGATGGTCAAATCATGATTTGAATAAAGAAGCATTCATGCCGTTTGGAGCAGGACCCAGACTTTGTATTGGTGAACATTTTGCAATGATGGAAATGCAGATGATCATCACCTCTATCTCTGATCAATGGCACCTTGAGTTAAAAGTTGAAACTGTGGAACAGCGACCATTGGTAACCCTTAGGCCAGGTTCACCTGTTTTGGTAAGTCTACGCGAGCGATCCTGAGGGATGCTCAATTAAAAAATGACGGACGATCTTTTCGCCATGATCACGTGCATTCTCAATAAAAAATTTATTAGTGCACATTCCACCACATACAACACCAGCCACGTAGATGCCAGGGACACTCGATTCATGTGTAGCATTATTATACACCAGTTCAGGTTCAGAATCCTGCGTAATCTCTACTCCAATTTTCTTTAAGAATGAAAAATCAGGTTGATAACCGGTCATCGCTAAAACAAAATCAATATCAAATTCAAATGGACCTTCCGGAGTATTTATTTCTATAGCTGTTTTAGTGATGCGTGTGACATGACTTTTAAAATAAGCCTTAATTGATCCTTCTTTAATTCTGTTTTCAATATTGGGTTTGATCCAGTATTTAACGCGATCACTGATGACATCAGCGCGGATGATCATCGTTACTTCTGCGCCTTTATAAAATAATTCCAGTGCGACATCGCACGCACTATTAGCTGCTCCAATGATAGCCACTTTTTGACCTACATAGGGATGTGGTTCATCATAGTAGTGCTTTACTTTTGATAACTCTTCTCCCGGTACATTCATTAATACTGGCAGATCATAAAATCCGGTAGCGACAACTACGGCTTTGCAAGTATATTGATCCTTATTAGTTACTACGATAAAGTGATCACCACTTCGTTGCACGTCCTCAACAGCCTCATAAAATTTAGCATTGAGCTTCCATGCATCAAATACCCGGCGATAGTATTCAAGCGATTCGCGTCGTGTAGGTTTTTCTCCGTGACTGATAAATGGTACATCCCCAATCTCCAGCAATTGAGAAGTTGAAAAATAGGTCATGTTTGTAGGAAACCTGTAAAGGGTGTTTATCATCATTCCTCTATCAATCATCATCGTACTGAGTCCGACTCGCTTCGCTTCAATAGCTACGGTCATTCCAATAGGTCCCGCTCCGATGATGATGATGTCATACATACGTTAAAGATAAAGCTAAAGCTAAAGCGAAGGCTAAAACAAGACGGAGTAGTATGACTGCGGAAGGAAGAAATAATATAGCCATGTGATTCTGTGAGCTTTTAAGCTATTTTTGGTCCTGACTATTGAAAGACCCATACTTGACTTTCCATCAACCTGACTTTGAATCCGTATCCTCCAGGGAATGGATTGTAACCAATGGCATTGGGGGCTACGCATCCTCCAGTATTTGTGGTGCAAACACACGCCGTTATCACGGATTATTAGTTGCGGCATTTAATCCTCCTACAGACAGGCGCGTACTTGTGTCTGGTATTGAAGAAAAAATCAAAATTGAAAATCAAGAAATATTTATTTCTTCCAATCAATACCCGGGCGCTATTCATCCTGAAGGTTATAAATACCTGACACATTTTACACGCTCACCTTTACCCAAGACATATTATTCAGCTCCACAGTTTGCTATCAACAGATCTGTATTCATGGTATATGGATCGAATACCAGTGTAGTTGAATATGAGAATACAGGAATCAATGCATTCACGCTTAACCTCACTCCATTATTTTCCAGAAGGGATTATCATCACCTTACACATGAATCACCAGAGTTAGAATTTATCCATAAAAACAATACGCCGGGGAAGCTTAAAATCATTGCTCATCAAGGATCCTCTCCACTCTACATGTACTTTGATGATGGAGAATTTAAGCCACGGGAAGATTGGTATAGAGATCGAGAGTATCAAAGAGAAGCTGAGCGAGGACTTGACTTTCATGAAGATGTAAAATGTATTGGTGAGATAAACTTTACAGTGCAGCCAGGTGAAAAAAAGTATCTCGTCTTCAGTATCGAAGAATCCATTCCCGACGGTACTCCGGATACATGGAGAACTTTTGAAGAGCTACGCCTAAAAGAATTATGCACTAAAGGACCAGGCTTTTTGAAAGACCTTATCACCAGTGGCGATCAATTCCTGGTGTGGCGATTATCCTCTCGCAGCTATTCTATTATTGCAGGATATCATTGGTTTACGGATTGGGGCAGAGATACAATGATTGCCATGCGAGGACTGGTAATCGCTACCGGTAAGAAACAAATTGCAGAATCCATATTTCGCACATTCATCAAATACCTTGATCAGGGAATGATACCCAATCGGTTTCCGGACCTGGGTGAAGAACCGGAATACAACACACTCGATGCGACATTATGGATGTTTGTGGCTCTATACGAGTATGCAGAAAAATTCAATGATTATAATTTTATCGATGAGATATTTCCGTCGCTCACACTTATCCTGGAACATCACATCAAAGGCACACGATACGATATTCATGTCACTTCACAAGGACTGTTATCAGGCGGACAGGAGAAAACGCAGCTGACCTGGATGGATGCAAAAGTTGATGATCATGTTGTGACTCCCAGACAGGGATGTGCAGTTGAAATCAATGCGCTTTGGTACAATGCACTAATGATATATGTGCACCTGGGTGAAGAACTGAAGCAACCAGTGACAGCTATTCGCGAAAGAGCTCAACTGACAAAAGGATTTTTTCGCCATTATTTTATTAATGCATCAGGTTACCTCAACGATGTACTTATTCCGGGTCAATATACTGATGATGCTATTCGTCCCAACCAGATTTATGCTGTCAGTTTGCCTTTCTCGCCATTGCTGGAAAATGAATGTGAAACTGTATTGAAGACCGTAGAAGATCATCTGTATACGGATTATGGTTTGCGATCTCTGGCGCCCTCACATGCTGAATTCAAGCCCGTCTATCGCGGAGATCAATGGGAACGAGATCATGCATACCATCAGGGTACAGTCTGGGCATATTTGTGGGGCGAATATATGCTGGCGTATCTCAAAGTGCACGGATATTCTGTTGAAGCAAAAGCTTATGTGATGGAAAGAACAAAAGTACTTGAGCATCACTTTTATCATGAAGACGGAATTCATGCTATCTCAGAAATTTTTGATGGCGGTAAGCCAGGTCAGGGAAAGGGTTGTATACAGCAGGCATGGTCTGTGGGGATGTTATTGAAAGTGATGCTATTGATTGCATGAAGAAATTGAGATTGTTCGATAGATCAACGGAATATACGCAAGAGGTTAAAATTCATTTATTAGATCTGTGACCAGGATTCTTCTGGCGTTAACCGTAGCCTATGGACGCAGAACACGTGATTTTCTGATGCGCATATAGGCAGATCCAGCATATCATTGGAAGGTAGTTAATTCAACTTCCTGCAGAATTTCTCCAGATTTCTGTTTCTATCTTTACGGGATGAAGATCCTTCTGGTGGAAGATGAGACGCACCTTGCAGAATCAATCATATCCTATTTGAAAAATGAAGGATATATCTGTGAGTGGGCAAGGATATTTGATGAGGGTGACGATCGGATTGCTTTGTATGAATATGATTGTGGGGGGTAATAGATATCACGCTGCCCGGAGGTAGTGGCCTGGAATTGGTTAAATCTTTAAAAAGTATCAATCCTAAAACGGGCATAATCATCATCTCTGCCAAAAACTCATTGGATGATAAGATTAATGGACTCGACCTGGGGGCTGATGATTATATCACGAAACCTTTTCACCTGGCTGAATTAAATTCCAGGATAAAATCTGTCCTGCGAAGACGAAAATTTGAAGGAAATAGGGAGGTGCTTTTCGGAGATATCGCAATGATACCTGACGAGCAATGGGTCACCGTGAAGGGAGAAAAAATAATATTGACGAAGAAGGAATTTGATTTATTATTATTCTTTATCAGCAATCAAAATAGGGTGCTCACCAAAGAAGCTATTGCTGAACACCTGTGGGGCGATCACGCAGATATGATTGATTCTTTTGATTTCATCTATTCACACATAAAAAATTTGCGAAAAAAATTAGTTGAAGGAGGGTGCGAAGATTATGTGCAGACCATATATGGAATAGGATATAAATTCAGATTAGTGTGAAACTGCTTACCAAGACCAGCTATTACTATCTGATTATTTCGCTCTTCCTGTTTATAGTAGCCAGCGGTATATTTTATAGCTATATATCAAACATCCTGGATGAAGAAGTCTCGGAAGCTATAGAGATGGATAAAAATACTGTCCTGAATTTTGTTGCTGCCCACAGTTCATAGTTTTTCTAACTGCATAAGGACCCACAACTTTACAGAGCTGGAGTCCAGTTTGAATGAGGAAAAGATCTACGCCCCGGGGGTAGGTTTTATCAAAGAAATTAATCTGAATGATAATTATGAAATTACCTTAATTTCAATTCAGTAAGCGTAGAAATGTTTTAATTATCATCAACTAAATATTTTATTATGAAATCATTATTTACAGCCCTCGGTATATCTGTGTGCTTGTATGGATGTGCGCAAACCGGAGCTCACGTGGATGTACCGGCTGTGGTGAAAACTAAATTCGCTACTATGTATCCGGGTGCAGGTCACACCGTATGGGAAATGGAGGATGGTAATTATGAGGCTGAGTTTAAAGTAGATAAAGTTGAAACTTCAGCCATCTATAATGGAGAGGGAATTCTGCAACAAACGGAAAGTGAAATGGAAGTAGCGCTACTTCCTCAATCGGTAAGAGATTATGTTTCATCGACATTAGGCAACAAAAAAATTGATGGCGCTGCGAAAATTGTCCATCAAGATGGTAAGTTGCAATACGAAGCTGAGGTTGATAAGAAAGATTTTATTTTTGACGCCAACGGACAATTTGTTGGGCAGGAAGAGGATGATAAAGGTAAAGAAGAAGAGGATGATTAAATAACGGCAATATGAAGCTTATTGTCATTCATTTGAAGTGCTGGTATTGATTAGTATTGTATCCTCACCAGATTCAACCGGTTATTCCGTTCGCTCGGTACAATACATTCATTATACGCGACCTGAATGCCATCTTTGAATCTCAATTTCAGTCGTTGATAATCAGTATTAAAGACAGTTTTTCGCTCAACATAACCTGTACCGGTGACTTCATATCCTCCAACAGTATTTTCCTGTTTGATCTCATCATTAAATAAAAATCGTAGTCGTCCAGGTGTTTTGAAAAGAAAGAAAGACGAGTAAATAGCATCATCATCCTGAGAATATTGTCGCTTGCGCAGTACTTTTTTCCAATGTTCAGATCCATCTGGATGGATCGCGAAAAGGATGAGGTCTTCATAATAGTAATCAACCCATCCTCCCCGGCTAAAGGCACCATTATCTCTTCTAACCGGCAGAGTAGATCTGCGTGAAAATTCTTTGTTTAATTCAGCGATAATTACTGCGCCGCCATCCTGACGGAGCGCTATTTTCTGTACATTAAAATCGGCAAGCCCTCGCACATTAGTTATCTCCTTTCCGTGAACCTCAGCAAGAAGAGTTTCATCGAACGGCAGAAAATGAAGATCATGAATATCTCCCTGTTCATATTTGACATAATAGAATCCCTGTGCACGCGCAATATTTCGATCACTGTAGAGCCCGGTGAGGATTAATTTTTGATGCATATTATCATACTGTGCATAATAATCGTACACCTGGAATTCACCCATATTAATAGTCTCGTGTATTATTTCTTCCTCATCTCCTGTATAACTAAATACCTCCAGGCTTTGCACTTTTTGTAAAAAGCGATCAGGCTCCATGGTCAGATAAAAGGCACCCTGATTGGAAACTTCCAAAGACGCATAATTGCGGACCAGATTGCCCTGAGGGAAATTGAGTTCTTTTTCCCAAAGCACTTTTTTTGAATCAAGGTCATATGAATACAGATAGAGCCCATTTCCACTTTCACGATATATCACGACTTTACGCTCATCTTCTGATTCAGTCATCAAAATGCGTGGAGTGATGAATATATTTCCCACAATGCCGATAGTCGAAGTATCCATCAAAGTGATTTCCCGATTATAAGATCGATGTTGAAGTATATAATCTCCTTTTTCGCGCATGCCCACGAATAAATCAATCCTATCCTCATTTGCAAGGATCCCGATGATATCTCCTCGACGCGGTCCGACTTCAATCTCGCGTTCCCATTGGAGATGCATTTCCTCATCAAACGCCTGTACAAAAAACTCACTTCCCTTATTTCGGAACAGCATAAGGTCCTTTCCTACCCAACCCAGGATGGTATAAGAGTAATCATTACGAAGTGGAAGCTCCTCTGAGATCGTTATAGTTTGTCCAATAGCAAGCGGCGTCACACAAAGGATTACCATCATCAAAAGTGATGTCCCCATTATCCTGATATTATTTCTTTCTGACACTAGTTCCTGCATGACACCATGAAAGGTAGCCTGTATTCTGAATAAAAGCAAAAAGGTAACGGCAATAGGTAGCAAATGGATATAGTTGATCCTGTATTTTTACCTCCAGCTTATATATAAATGATATGAAATTGACACCTGTCATTGAATGTGTTCCCAATTTTAGCGAAGGTCGACGCCCAGAAATCATTGAAGCTATTGCGACAAGTATCCGGCAGGTGGAAGGGGTTAAATTGCTTGACGTAGATCCGGGGAAAGCCACTAACAGAACTGTGATGACCATGGCCGGCCCTCCGGATCAGGTGATTGAGGCAGCATATCAGGCGATTAGGACAGCAGCTTCACTGATAGATATGAAATCCCATCACGGTGAGCATCCACGCATGGGAGCTACAGATGTGTGTCCGCTGATTCCTATTAGTGGAATTACAATGGAAGAAACAGCAGCATTTGCACATAAACTGGCCAGGCGCGTAGGTAAGGAGTTAAATATTCCGGTCTACATGTATGAAGCTGCAGCAACCAAACCGGAACGCCAAAACCTGGCAACGATCCGGGCAGGCGAGTATGAAGGTTTTGCCACAAAGATGTCGGACCCTTATTGGAAACCTGATTACGGCCCTGAAACCTTTAACACCGAAGCTGGTGCTACGGTCATCGGTGCCCGTGATTTCCTGATAGCTTATAATGTCAATTTGAATACTCGCGCTGAAAGAAATGCAAATGCCGTCGCTTTTGATATTCGGGAATTAGGCCGCATCAAGCGAATAGGTGATCCAACAACCGGAGAGATTGTGCGCGATGGTAATGGGAAGCCGGTCCGCGAAGAAGGATTATTAAAAGGTGTGAAAGCGATTGGCTGGTATATTGCTGAATACGGAATTGCACAAGTATCAATGAACATTACCAATGTAAATCTCACCACCCTTCACCAGGCATTTGATGCATGTGTAAAAAGTGCCACAGAGCGCGGACTGCGTGTGACTGGTTCCGAATTAGTTGGCTTGGTTCCATTGCAGGTAATGCTTGATGCGGGACGTCATTATTTAGCATTGCAAGGATTATCATATGCGGCACCTGACCATGAGTTAATACATATTGCTGTCAAAAGTATGGGGCTGGATGAACTCGCACTATTCGATCCTAAGAAAAAAATAATTGAATATCTATTGGAAGATCAAAACTCATCTCCGCTTGTCAATATGACGCTGACAGGATTTAGTGAAGAACTTGCATCTGATTCACCAGCACCAGGGGGTGGATCTGCTGCGGCATATGCAGGCGCGTTGGCAGCATCTCTGGGAGCTATGGTAGCTAATCTAAGCGCACACAAACGCGGATGGGAAGACAGGCACAACTATTTTGTGGATTGGGCCGCGAAAGGACAAACAGGCAGATCACATTTGCTGAAGTTGGTTGATGAAGATACACATGCCTTTAATTCAATCATGGCTGCTTTCCGATTACCAAAAGAAACTGATGTTGAAAAGAAAGTAAGAACTACTTCGATACAAAAAGCTACAAGAAGAGCTATTGAATCCCCATTGAATATCATGCAGATGTCTTTTGCGCAATTTGAGTTGCTCGAGAGTATGACAAATGAGGGTAATCCTAATTCTGTCTCTGACGCAGGCGTCGGTGCCGCTTGTGCCCTGGCTGCTGTAGAAGGTGGTTATCTCAACGTGATGATCAATCTGGGAGGCTTGAAGAAAAAGGAAGTCGCTGATGCATATCGATTGGAAGCCGAAGAATTATTAGTGAAAGCAAGAGAGAAAAAAGAATTTATTTTGAATGCAGTGATTGCAAAGATCCAAAGTGCATAAATAGCTATGGCTTTCATCCGACC
>JALYSC010000331.1 GCA_030855005.1 Bacteroidota bacterium
CTCCTGCGGGCGTTTCGACTCCGCTCAACGACCGTAAAAGTTTGAGGATTAAAAATCAAATCTGTGTAAATTTATTTTTAAATAATATCTGCGCCATTTGCGTCCTCAAGATGTCAAGCATTTGTCAATACGCCACTAGAGAATCCAATTACGTCCCATCTTTCCTTATTTTTGATTCAGATGATCCTACAATACAGTACCACCAGTCTTATATTTTTATTTGCTGCTACCCTTTTGATGGGCTGTATCAATGAACATATGTCACCATCTGTTACTCAAAAAGCAGATGCAAAAGAATTTATAAAGAATAATAACCAAAGCGGATTCACGCCTGAGGAGTTATTTTATTACGATCGTAACTATCCTGATTATATTCTTCCCAAAGATTTGTTTCAGCTAAGACTGGCTCAGGCCATGCGCTATGATCAATCTCATCCCCGCTCTCATCGCGGTCTCGAGCATCCATGGACACTTCAGGGTCCGGGTAATATTGGTGGCCGGGTTAATACAATTGCTGCTCACCCAACCAATACTTCTATCATGTTACTTGGATATTCAAGAGGTGGCATCTATCGGACAGAAGATAATGGTGCAACATGGAGACCTGTGTTCGATGAGCAATCTTCATTGGCAATTGGTCATATTTCATTTGATATTCAATCTCCTGATACCGTTTATGCAACAACCGGTGATGTAAATATTTCCGGATATCCTTTTATCGGCAATGGATTGTATCGATCTGTTGACACCGGAAAGACATGGTCATTTGTTGGTTTGGAAAATAAAGGTGTGCTTTCCAAAGTGCTGGTTGATCCAACGAACAATGATATACTTTATGTTGGATCGATGGGATTTCCTTCACACAAAGGAGATGAAAAAGGATTCTGGCGATCAGATAATGGTGGACAGACATGGAGTAAAACACTTACAATTGATGACAGTACAGGTGTGATTGATATTGCCGTTGATCCAACACAACCTGGTCGGATCTATGCGTCAGGATTCAGTCGTATTCGCACGAGTAAGTATACTGGCACTACAGGCCCTGGTACAGGATTATACAGAAGTGATAATTATGGACTGACCTGGGTTAACCTTGTTGATGGACTACCTGCGACACCACATTCACGTACAAGCATAGAAGTCACCAATAATGGAACACTTTTTATTAGCTACATAGGAACAGTTGAAGATGGTGAGTGTTTTGGATATCAGGAGTCAATGAAAAGCATTTTTAGATCTTTTGATGGAGGATTAGGATGGGAGCAGGTAAATACGGATCCTGTCTTTGGATTGCCTTGTGAATTATTGGGTGGGTTTGGTTGGTACTTTGATGTATTAAAAGTAAATCCTGATAATCCTCTTGATATTTTCCTGTTAGGTGTGGATTTGTATCGAACATTGGATGGCGGCTTGTCCTGGTTTGAAGCTGCGCCAACCTGGTGGTTGTATGAAGTTCATGCTGATAAACACGATCTTGTTTTTAACGGTACCGAAATTTTTCTTGGAACAGATGGTGGCGCTTATCGTCAACCGGAGGATTTTTCTTCACCATGGTCTGATATGGAGAATATTATTTCGACGCAATTTTATCGCACGACTTACAATCCGCATGTGCCGGATCAATATTTTGGCGGTGCTCAGGATAACGGTACTACGGCAGGCAACAAAGATTTTATTAATGAATGGCCACGGCTCTTCGGCGGTGATGGATTTCAACCTTTATTCGATCCGACTGAGCCACAATGGATGTACTTTCTTACACAGTATGGTGATATCTGGTTTACTACTGATAGCCTTTTATCAGTAGATCAATTGACACAGGGACTTATAGGAACGCGGTATTGGGATATGCCTTTGGTTATGAGCCCACATGATCCGAAAGTTCTTTTTTGTGGCGCTAACCAGGTCTATAAAATCAATATGACTGATTCCGTGAGAGAATGGCATCCAATAAGTCCGGATCTAACGAAAGGCATTACGATATTGGGAGGACGCTATCCGGCAATTACAGCGATTGCGCAGTCTTCACTTGATGCCAGCAGAATCTATGCAGGAACTCAGGATGCTAAGTTGTGGACAACTAATGATGGTGGAGAAAATTGGGTTGATATTTCAGAAGGCACTCCGGGATGGATTATCACTTCAATTACTCCTTCTACAGTAGATCCCAATACAGTCTTTGTCACGTTTGCAGGATACAGAGAAAATGATCATTCACCTTACATCTTGCGGAGTGATAATGCAGGCTCAGCATGGACGAATATTGCAACGGATATTCCATTGCTTGGGGTGAATAATTTTATGATTCTTCCGGATTGGAATGATGATGTTTTGCTTGCTGCTACCGATGGTGGAGTTTACGTGAGTATAAATGCCGGAATTAAATGGGACAGAGTCGGGACTAATTTTCCATACATGCCTGTCTACGATCTGGACTACAATCCAATAGAGAATGTGATTATCGCGGCTACTTTTAGCAGAGGATTGATGACGTTCCCTGTTGAAGAGCTTGAACTTTTGAATGCTATTGCTAACGAAGGAGAAGAATTAAAACCTGATGATATATTGCTCTATCCAACCCTGGCCAATGATCGTGTGACTATCAGATTTGAAAACTCACCCACATTTCAGCAATTTGAAATTAGATTGATCGATGTTAATGGGGTTGTCTTTAAGCACCTCCTTGCAAGTATTGATGCATCCAACTCTATTATTCTTGTCCTGGATAGTTCAATACCCCCCGGACCATACTTTGTGCAGGTAGTAGGTAGCAACAAGTCATTGAATACCCTTTCATTTATCAAACTATAGCGCTTAATGGCGGTCAGTGCTTTTGAAACCGCTTGCTCTCATCTGTTTTAATCACCCGCTGGTCGATAGGTTAGAATTTATTTGGAGAGCCTGATTTATTCAATTTACTTTAGTAGGATGAACTCAGTCTCCACTTCGTTTTACTGCCCTAAGTATCTGTCGATTGCTGTATTGATATTGATGCCTTTTATCGGGTTACATGCTCAATCCAAAGTGATCGGTATGGTTCGGGATAGTAAGGATCAGCCTGTATCCTATGCCAATGTGCTGCTACTTTCACCCCAGGACAGTTCACTCATTCGGGGTGGCGTAGCCGGAGATAATGGTTCTTTTGAAATATCCAATATTCTTCCCGGTGAGTATTTGATGAAGGTGGCGATGACGGGTCTGGCAGAGAACATTTCAGAAAAATTCACTTTTAGTGGTGAGGGTACGACCAAAGATTTTGGGAGCATTGTACTTGAAGAAGACGCAGTACTCATGAATGCAGTGGAAGTGATTGCAAAGAAGCCACTCTACGAACAGAAGATTGACCGTATGGTAGTCAATGTTGCGAATAGTATCACATCATCCGGCATTAATGCACTCGAAGTATTAGAGCGATCACCGGGTGTCATGGTAAATCGCCAAAGCAATACACTCACCTTAAGTGGTAAAAGCGGCGTTGTGGTGATGATTAATGGTCGCATCAATTATATGCCGGCCGACGCAGTCGTGAGTATGCTGGAAGGTATGAGTGCTGACAATATTGAAAAAATTGAAATCATCAACACACCACCCGCAGGATTTGATGCGGAAGGAAATGCAGGATATATTAATATTATTTTGAAAAAGAATCTGGACGAAGGATTTAATGGCGCTTTTGGTGGCAGCGTCGGTTTTGGAAAGGGGATTCAAACCAGTGCGAATACTAATTTTAATTACCGAAAAGGAAAAATGAACTTATACGGCGACTACAGTTACACAAAGGAAGCGCAGGAACAAATTTTTGCCTTTTATCGCCGAATATTGCTCAATGGAGATATCGTAGAAACTGATACTCGTAGTGTCCGAGATCCGGATACAGATAATCACAATGCACGTGTTGGACTAGACTTGCAAGTTTCGGATAAAACTGTAGTTGGTATTCTTGCCTCAGCATATGATACAAAATGGACGATGGATGCTAATAATACATCCCTCATTTCGAGAAATTATGTTTTAGATACTACCATTAGCATTAGCAATTATGAATTGAATCAATGGAAACATGCGGGTGGTAATATCAATCTACAGCATACATTTTCTGAAGGCCGAAGATTGACAATGGATGTTGACATGCTTTGGTATAAAGATAATAATCCGACTACCTATAAAAATGAGAATCGGGATGGTGAGGGTAATTTTTTATTAGAAAATTATACACGTGCTAGTAAGTAGACACCGATAAATGACAAAGTTGGAA
>JALYSC010000332.1 GCA_030855005.1 Bacteroidota bacterium
CGGTACATGATGGAAAAGATCCGGCAATCCGGCGAAGTGAAATTAACAGACAAAGGGTTTTTACCGACAGCAGTCGTGAAAGATATCCACAGTCAGGGGTTTATAAAGGAGTATTTCCTCGATGAATACAAGAAGGGTAAAGTGATCCGTGAATTTGATAGTTACGCCGTCCACATGACACGTATGCTGCTTGAAGCCACCGGACTCATCAAGAAAAGAAAAGGGAAATTAAGTCTGACGAAAAAGGGAGAAAAACTTTTTAGTCAGCCAGGCCTATTGTTATTTCATTTACTTCATACCTATTGCTTTTCTTTCAATCTGGCATTTTTTGACGGATATGGACAGAATAATATTGTCCGGATCGGGTGGGCATTTACAATCATACTTTTGTCCAAATACGGCCGGCATGAAAGACCCAATACGTTTTATGCAGAGAAACATTTTCATGCGTTTCCGGCCATGATCCACGAGGTGGAAAATACCTACAAGCACGACCAGCAAAGAATAGCCTATAATTGTTATTCACATCGAATGATTGAACATTTTATGCAACACCTGGGTGTGATCGATATAAAATACGAACGATATTTTGATGAAGTCCGGAACATTTCGGCTACAGATTTACTGTGGAAGCTTTTTCAGGTGCAGGCGCCCTATGCTGCACGAAGGTGGAATTAGTGACGTGATGGATTTGAATGCATTCAATACGGTGAAGCCAGACCACACGTACCATCCAATTCTGTATTTTACAGACTTTCCAGATCTCAAAACGACAACGTTCTATGTATCGTCTCGCATTTCTTCTTTTCTCTCTTTCATGCAGTGTCATTATAAATCTTTCCGCCCAACCGGAAGCCTGGTATATCGAGCGTATTGCGCTGGCACTTGGTGGAGAAGCAGAAGTTACCGTTGCCAACGGACGTGTTGATGTCGTCACAGACTCTCATGCGATCGAGGTGGAGCGTGCATCCAACTGGAAGCATGCTATCGGTCAAAGCCTTTGGTATGGCTTGCAGACCAACAAGCAACCGGGTATCATTCTGCTCATGGAAAGCCCTGAAGACCGCGTCAA
Source organism: Bacteroidota bacterium (assembly GCA_030855005.1). GTDB lineage: Bacteria > Bacteroidota > Bacteroidia > Chitinophagales > Saprospiraceae > Opimibacter. The sequence goes on from JALYSC010000332.1 coordinate 1,073, forward strand.
TGGGATCCGGTTACAATCAGCACTTGATTTTGCGGGTATCGGTGACAAGATTACGGTCTGGTTTTACCCGGAAGATTTTAATGAATCCTTTGAGTCTGTTCAGCAATCTTTTAACAAACCTGCATCGCCGGATCCACACGCTACAGGATACTGGCTTTCTTCCAACAGTAGTGTGCGTCATAATAAGAACTGTCAATGGTACACACGATCCAAAGGACGATATTGTAAGGCAGATGAGGGAAAGCCTTGCGGCAATTGTCGTGGATAACGTTGCATCTATTAATCCAGCTATCCTGTAGTAACACCATGTCGCTCTCTATACCCGAATATCGCCTGTGGATAAAAACCCATCAACCGTTGTTGCATTATACCGGCATCAGATATGGGATCATTCCTCCAGAAGTTAGCTATAAGGATTTTATCAGCGATTTCAATATGCGGGACAAGTTTGAATACCGGGAGGCTTTCCTCAAACATCCCGATATCCTGGAGGAGTATTTGGAAAAGAAAAGAAAAAAATTGCTGCCGGATCACGTCACGATACTTCATAACCTCCGGAAGAAAATGACAGGTACTTATGTCATATATAAGTTTATGCCGAAAGGTGCCATTTTCTTCGATCAGCATTATTGGTATTACGTGTGGTCGCTGGGGGATACGTTTGAGCAGTTTATCGAACAGACGCCCTCCGTTGTAAATGCTACACTGGTTCCATTCCGGGATAAAATTATATACGATGGGTTTCTCCAGCCCTCTTCGGTTTCCATTGGATCCAATATCAGGAACGCGCTTCGGCAGCTGTATGCGGAGGCAAAGGAGAATGGTCACATAATCAAACGTCTGGATTAATTATAGTCTAAGGAAGATGACGCAGATATTATTTAAAAATGATTTGGCTCAGATTTGATTCTGCAATACCCGGACTATGGTGCATTCAAAGATCAGCTTGTGTTTAGTGAGCGAGAGGCATTCAAAACTTTTTAGTTTTTATCTTTAAGTTTTTTCTCTTACTGCACATCACAACAAATCACTCCAGCGATTTTATCTCAATCCCATTCAGATCAAAGGAAAATTGTATGGCCATTTGGGGACTGATCTTAATCCACGAATCAAAATAATGTTGTGTAATGAATATGTCATTTGGAAAGATCAGGTTGTGCAGACTCGATGCAGCAGCCTCATTTATTTTGATTTTTTCCTCCAGATCGTCCGATATCATTTTTAATTCCAGGACGCCTGCTAAATCTACTGATTCAACAAATTGGTTGCCCGGATTCCCTGCGTTCGGAAGTGCATTGTCACGTTTTTCACGAAGTGCAGCAATTTCTTTTTGCTGAATCATGATGGTTGTAATTGCAGTGTTAATCTGATCAACAAGGTGTTGTTGATTTGTTTCAATGGAGAGAAGTTTGTTCATCTGGTAAAATGATTTAATAGTTACTAAATAGGATTCTTATATAAAATGCCTGAGTATTCTTTCACGATCTTCCATCTCTTTGTCTGCTTTAAAATAGAGCTCTACAAAAACGATTCGCTCTTCCTGCTCAAACCATGCATACACGACACGAAGCCCCGAGTTGACACCTCTTCCTTTTAATGACCGGCATGCAATTTTCTTTACTTTAATAATGCAGGTTTTTATCCCTAATCCTTCGATCCTATAACTAAAGGGAGGTTGTTCGCCAGGCTCATCTGCTAAATCAAGTTTGATCGTTATCATATCTTCTTCCAGTGTCCTGAATCGTTTGAGAAGTTGCTTCAGATCTTTTCGAAATTCAACAATCTCTTCAAACTTCACCATAGGTATCATCGTCGTACACACGTACTGAATATGGCGGCCTTCTATAAAATACCAGCTCATAATTCAGGTCTTCATTCATACCCGTTGCTTTCCAGGGCTTATCTCCGTGAGAATAGTCACTGATCATAGATGCAGACCAATCGCTCATGAGATCAATGACCTTATCGATGATATCTTTCTCACTTGCCTTCAACAGTGTTAAGTCCGCTTTGACCAACGGGATATATCGTGTCTGCATTTTATTGAAGTACTCAACAAGTATGCGCTTCAATTGGCCGGCATCGATCATGTCTGCAATGATCCGATCCATCTTCTGAGGTACGGGTCCAAACTGAAGTTTCCGATAGGTGGCACCGGTCATCTGATCTTCGTAGAGCTCGTAGTAATTAAAATCTGAGAAGTAGAGCAGTTTATACAGCATCGTCTCCCCAATATTGGGCTTGCCTGCACATCGCTCCAGAATGTACAGCAGTACATTTTTAAATTTTTCAATCTGAAATTTTGGAATAGAAATCCTCTCGTATTTCACTTCAGGCTGCGCAATTATTTGAATATCCAGGACTTCAACTAAATCAAATTCTTTGGACATAAAAGCATCCAGGGAAAAACCCAGGAGCAAAGAAAGGCTCTGCAGTTCCATAATGTCCACGGACCGGTTACCCAGTTCAATTTGAGTCAAAGCTGTTCTGGGAAGACCGATGTTTTTGGCCAGTTCTTCCTGCGACCAGCCTTTTTGTTTTCGCAATTGGCTGATTCGCAACCCAATATCCTGTTGCGTCAACTTGTCTTTCATGATTGATGGTATAGATGCAATGCTAAATTTAGATAAAAGTTCTAAATAACACCAAATAAATGTTCAAAAAACAAACATACTTCTTTGTATTATTTCCAAATTATTTACGGAGTATAGGCTAAATTCATTTTACCCTAATTCTGTTACAATTTATCCTTCATTTTAACCTAATTCTATTACAAGTTTTGCCATAATTTGCCGTAATTATGTCACAGCATTTTCTTTATATTACCCTAATTTTGTTACATACATTAAATAAATTTACCCTAATTTTGTTACATTAGTTTAAAAGCGATCCCCAATTCAGTTATATGTTCACCCGAAGTGCAATTCAGGAACTCGTCAAATGGGCAGCTAAAACTGATCGTAAACCGCTGATTATCAGGGGTGCAAGACAAGTGGGAAAGACTACGTTGGTGCGACAGTTCGCCGAGCAATTTGACCAGTTCATATATCTCAACCTCGAAATCGCTGAGGATAGGGCACCTTTTGAAAATTTCAGTACCATCGAAACCCTTCTTCAGGCGATTTTTTTCCTTAAGAATCTGACTCTTGAAAAGCGTGAGCAGACCCTGATCTTCAT
>JALYSC010000016.1:0-1010 GCA_030855005.1 Bacteroidota bacterium
CTGCAATTCCCTGCCACTGCCCTGCAGTTCCCTGCCACGCCCTGCAATCCTTACCTTTAGCTCATGAATGAAAATCCTTCACAAACAGATATCAGTACACTTGGTGAATTTGGTCTCATTGACAGAATCGCATCCAAAGCACGTAAGAGTAGAGAAGATACATACACAGGAATAGGTGATGATGCAGCAGTACTCGATTATGGAGGAGAGCCGGTAATTATTACCACGGACCTTTTAATTGAAGGAATTCATTTTGATCTAATGTATCATCCGTTACGTCATCTTGGATACAAAGCAGTGATAGTTAATCTATCCGATATCTGCGCAATGAATGCTATTCCCAAACACGTCACTGTTTCGATTGCGATCAGTAACCGCTTTTCTGTGGAAGCAGTAGATGAATTATACGATGGCATCCGCATTGCATGCGAAGCTTATGATGTTGATCTGGTTGGAGGTGATACAACTTCATCGCCGAAAGGATTGACCATTTCAGTCACAGCAGTTGGAAGTGTACCTAAAGAAAGAATAACCTATCGTAATGGTGCAAAGCCTGGCGACATACTTTGTGTCACAGGTGATCTGGGTGCTGCTTATCTCGGTTTGCAAATTCTTGAAAGAGAAAAACAGGTCTTCCTTGCTACACCAGGTATGCAACCACAACTTTCAGATAAAAAGTATATCGTAGGCCGCCAGCTGAAACCGGAAGCAAGACTAGAAGCCGTGAAATATTTTGATAAAATGAAACTGTTACCAACATCTATGATCGATATTTCAGATGGCCTTGCATCCGATCTCATGCACATCTGTAAAGCATCCGGAACAGGTGCATTTATTGAAGAAGCTCAGGTACCCATCAATGATGAAGCACGTGAACAAGCGATGGAATTCAGACTGGATCCAATCACTTGTGCTCTCAATGGGGGAGAAGATTATGAATTGTTATTCACCGTTTCGCTTGATGATCTTCAGAAAGTACGGTTTATGGAAAGTGTATACATCATCGGAGA
>JALYSC010000016.1:1020-7205 GCA_030855005.1 Bacteroidota bacterium
ACCCTACATACCAGCGGGGGACAAATACATCCTATCACAGCACAAGGTTGGACTCACTTTTAGCAGAGAGTAAGAATGTTAGAGAGTAAGAGCGTAAGAAAACGAGAATGTGAGAGTGTGAGAACGTGATAAAAATTCTTTGCGTCCTCTCCGTCTTTGCGTGAGATTAATTTTTTTCTTTGCGAGCTCAGCGCCTTTGCGCGCCATTCTTCAAATTGTAAATCTCACATACTTAATCGTCCTGCCGTTCACCAGATGCTTTTTCTCGTAATAGGTTTTATGCTCGAGAGCAGGAAAGGCAACAGGGTGATGATAAATGTCAGCGTTAGAATATAGTATATGACATTTTGGATCTGCATTAATTACTTCAAGAGTATACTCAAATAAATTATCAGCATCTGTTTTAAGATGTACAAGACCGCCTGGTTGCAAAATTTTTCGATAACGATCAAGAAATGGTGGAGAGGTAAGCCTACGTGTTTCTTTTCCTTCAAAAGGATCAGGAAACGTTATCCATATCTCAGCAATTTCTCCCGGAGCAAAAAATCGCTCGATAAATTCTATACGCGTCCTGAGAAAAGCAACATTATGCATAGACTCCTCGAGCGCTGTGCGGGCACCAAGCCAAATACGCGCACCTTTGATATCAACGCCTATAAAATTTTGATCCGGATTTTCTCTGGCAAGTGCTACAGTGTAATCCCCCTTACCGCATGCCAATTCAAGGATGATACGGTTTGAATTTTTAAAATGATTTTCAGCCCATCTCCCGCGAAGATCCTCGCTGACACCGGCCGCATTAGAAATAAAAGATTCCATCGCAGGGTCGATCTCAAACACATTCGGAAAAGATGCCACCTCGGCAAATCGTTTCAGCTTACTCTTTCTGCCCATTTCAGGCGCTAATTACGGCATTTGTCCCCATTTCAAAATACAACTGCCCGCCAGTCCTTAATCCTGAGGAAGTACTTTCCATCACGAAGTTTTCTTAACACATTCCCCTTTTGGTTGTTAGACATCAGGTGTGAAGCCCAAACTTTAACTAAATTCTTACTTTCACACACGATACCGCGCCGATGCCAAGCAGACCCACTAAATCTAGATACGATCAGGTTTTCGAAAGAGAACTTCTTCCACACGTCAACGCCTTACAGACTTTTGCATACCATCTGACCTATAATCAGGATGATGCAGATGACCTTGTACAGGAGACTTATATGAAGGCTTATCGATTCATTGATAAGTACGAAGAAGGAACTAATCCAAAAGCATGGCTGTTTAAAATTCTCAAAAACGCCTATATAAATGAATATAGGAAACGGGTCAAACAACCCATAAAAGTTGACTACGAAGAGATCACAGCTTACCATGATACCGATGATGATCGGATATCCGGATACAGTGATCTGAGAGAAGAGATCTTCCAGAATATGATGGGAGACGAAGTGACGACAGCGATCAATAGTCTGCCGATCGACTTTAGGACAGTAATCCTGTTATGTGATATAGAAGGATTCACCTACGAAGAGATTGCAAGCATTATCGATGTTCCGATTGGTACAGTTCGTTCCCGCCTTTTCAGGGCACGTAATTTGTTGAAAGAAAAGTTGACAGCCTATGCACAAAAGCTTGGCTTCACAGACTACAGAGGACAAAAAAGGGCTCTTCGCCAGGATCCAGATTCCGGAGAAAGTCAGGAGGAAGAATAAATTTTTATTTAAATAATTGACAGTAAGGAATACCTTTACCCCATCCCTGGACCTGATCATCTAATTGTATAAAACCGTTTATCGATGAATGACCTAAACGATAAAAAAGAATTAAACAAACAAGTGGGGATGTATTTCGACCAGGCACTTGATCCTCAATCCAAAGATGAATTCCTCCAGAAGGTTAATTCAGACCCGTCCTACCAACAGGCCTACCAACATGAACAACTCATGCGGGACAATATTAAAAAACATATCTACCGTCCCATGGATTCTACTCATCTGATCCAGGCAATTAAGAATCAGATACGGAAACCGTAAGCCTCAAAGCCTTTCCAACTAAACTTTAATGTGTCACAGATATCACCTGTGATGAGTTCTTAGTGTAATCATTTTGTCATCACAAAGCGTTGAGTGATCACCTACATTCAGGTTCTTTTATTTACATTGATAGATCAGTTGATTTGCTTTCCAATATGAAGTCAATTATCAGTTTGTGTTTGTTACTATGTTCAGGTTGGTTGACAGCTCAGCAAATCAATCTGACAGTAGAAGGATATGATATGCATATCGAACTCAACTGGAATGCCCTTCCAACTGCCGACAGGTATGAAGTGTTTCGCAAAGCACCAGGAGACGCTTCCTATTCTTTATTCAGAAGTACGCGTCAACTCAGACTGCAGGATTGGACAGGAAGAAATCAGCCACAGAGCGATACATTCTCTTATTTTATCCATGCTTTAAGTGTGCCGGGAAATATTCTTACAACATCAGACACGCTTGGTGATATTGTCACCGCTATGTCAGATGAAGAGTATCTCGACATGGTGCAGGAATACACCTTTCGATATTTCTGGGAATATGGACATCCTGTCAGCGGCATGGCGCGGGAGCGACTAGGCAGCGATGAAATTGTGACAACGGGTGGAAGCGGATTTGGTGTAATGAGTATTCTTGTTGGTATACATCGCGGATGGATCACCCGTGCTCAGGGTACAGATCGGCTACTACAAATAGTTAGCTTTCTGCAATTCGCTGAAAAATTTCATGGAGCATTCCCGCATTGGATGAATGGTACCACAGGAAAAGTTTTTCCATTTAGCACATTTGATAATGGAGGTGATCTCGTGGAGACAGCATTTTTAATGGAAGGTCTACTTTCTGCACGCCAATTTTTTGATCAGGACACACCTAAAGAAAACGCATTGCGGGATGTCATAACAACCTTGTGGGAAGATGTAGAGTGGGATCATTACGCAAGAAATAATTCCGGTGTGCTATACTGGCATTGGTCTCCTGAATATCAGTGGCAATTGAATTTTCAAATACGCGGATACAATGAAGCACTCATCGTTTACTTGTTAGCCATTGCATCTCCAACACATCCTGTTCCTGCATCCTATTATCATAGCGGCTGGGCCGGTGGAAATTATGAAAGTGGACTTACCTGGTATGGACATAAATTATTTGTGGGTCCGCCACTTGGTGGTCCATTGTTTTTTGCACACTATTCATTCATGGGCTTTGATCCGCGTGATAAGAAAGATGCCTACGCTAATTATTTTGTGCAGAATACCAATCATACATTAATCAACCGCGCATGGTGTATCGCTAATCCATTATTATTCGAAGGATACAACGCACAGAGCTGGGGATTGACAGCAAGCGATGATCCGTTTGGTTATTCCGCGCACGCACCGGGAGGTACTACGGACAATGGTACACTAACTCCTGCCGCCGCTTTGCCATCTATGCCATATACACCTGATGAGAGCATTGAAGTGATGCGCCATTTTTACCAGGAGTATGGCGCTTCCTTGTGGGGACCATATGGTTACTATGATGCTTTTAATCCCGAAGAAAACTGGTATGCTGATTCTTATCTGGCGATCGATCAGGGACCAATTATCAATATGATTGAAAATTATCGTTCAGGGCTTTTATGGTCTTCTTTCATGGCCAATCCCGAAATTCAACCGGCGCTGGATGCTATTGGATTTGAAGAAGATCTTGTTGCAATTGAACATCCTGCATCACAAAAATCTCAATGGAGTGTTTTCCCTACTCTCAATGAAGGATCGTTTACAATAACACTCACTGATAAATTGAATGAGAAAATCACTATATTATGTACTGATATTTTAGGCAGGTCAATTTCATTTCAAGCTTTGGAGTCTGGATCTGCTTACAATATTTCTCTTAGAAATGAACATGACAAGGGCTGGGTTTGGGTACTATTGGCGAATGCTTCGGGACCTTTAGGAGCTATCCCGGTTTACATTCAGTAGCTCTTTTTTGTATCCATTGACCTCTTTTTTCAAGTTAAAAGTTGTGCATTTATATCTATCAATTACTTGTAATTCGTAGATAGCTCATAATGTGTTTTTTGTCTTTTTTCTGTGAATTAAAGACAATAAATATTTAATGATTTTAATTTTGAAACTAGCGATCGTTACGAACTGATTTGCCTATTTTAGACCTCTTATAAAATTTCACATTAACACTTAAAATTTCGATATGAAAAATCTAATTCTACTATTTCTTTTATTCGTTTCACTCTCCTGGGTTCAGGCCCAGACCATCGTCTATGAAGACTTCGAAGGAGGTACAGCAGATATTGCATGGGCTGGGATCAATGGATCATATGATGGAGTTGTTTCGAATCCGGCACAGGATGCTGTCAATGGCAGTGCTTTCGTTGGATCGTACACCAACAATGCCTTATTCGATTTCAATTTTGCACTCGGGACGTTATCAGGTCCTGTAGATCTTAGCCAGCTAAATCTGGTTAAAATGAAAGTTTGGTCACCGATTGCTCCGATTCAGGTCCTTTTCAAATTTGAAGGCGGTGGTAATGCAGTGGAAATGTTCCGCAACATTACAGTCGCCAACGCATGGGTGGAATTAAGCTTTGACATGAGCGGAGGTGCAACTTTCACTACAATGGATAAAGTTCTGGTTGCTTTCAATCCATTTGTGCTTGGCAGCACTGAAACGTTTTACTTTGATGACATCACAGCCCACAGGGCAATCGAAGTGTATGAAACATTTGAAGGAGGATTAGCCCTTCCATGGCTGGCTCTTGATGGCACATTTATAGGACCTGTTGAAAATCCTGATTCTAACAGTGTCAATGGCTCTGATTTTGTGGGCTGCTATGTCAAATCGGGCTTACACTCGTATAGCCTTTTACTTGCAGACAGAGGTACACCATTTGACCTGAGCATTCTCAACCAGATTCACCTGGACATCTATGCACACGCTCCTACCCAGGTGTTGATGAAATTAGAAGGACCCGGTGGACCTGCGATCGAGCGGATCGAAAATATTGGCCTTGATCACGAATGGCAGGAATATGTTTTTGATTTTTCGGAAGCTAAAGACTGGACACATCTGACAAAATTGATTTTGTTCTTTGATCCAGGGATAGAAACCAGTGTTGATACTTATTGTTTTGATAACCTCGTGGCTCTTCCTCTTGGTGCTTGTAAGAGTGTTGTGCTGAATCCTGATATCATTGATGATTTTGAATGCAATCGAAATGCAACCTATGTCAATGGATGGGATAGCCTTACCGTAATTAACAATCCTGAGCCTAATACAGTTAACAATTCTGCCAAAGTTGGCAGGTACGCTGACCCATTCAATGAGCAATGGGCTACACTACTAATTGATTACCAGAATCCCATGGATCTTTCGGTTAAAAATCAATTGAAAGTCAAAATTTGGGCGCCACGTGAAGTACCTATACTTTTCAAACTGGAAGGAGGCACTTCACCAGCGAAAGAGATTTTTATAAATGTCACCAAGCCTGGTGAGTGGGTTGAATATATAATTGATTTCAGTGACCAGGCACTTGCCAGTCATAGAAAAATTGCCATATTCTTTAATGCCGGTCAGGATCCACAAGCAGGTGATGTTTATTACATAGATGATATTCAATGGGCTCCTAAAGGGAATCTCACTATCGAAGATTTTGAATTAGGCGTTGTGTTCCCATGGGGTCCTTTGGAAGATCAACCATTATTGCACGGATCATTCCAGCGTGTAACTAATCCTGATCCTACTGCTCCAAATACTTCTGCGTTCGTAGGTAAATACACTAAGGGAACTTCTGCATTCAGTACTTTATCTGCAGTAGCTCCTGGTGCTATCGATATTTCTACGAGACCGCAATACAATCTTGATGTCTATGCACCGGGTCCGGGTACAGTTATCATGCAACTTGAGAGTGTAGTTTCCGGAAACAAGGAAGTGGAACGTAATATAGATGCAGGTGGTGTTTGGCAAACTGTTTCTTTTGATTTTTCTGAATATCAGGGAATCTCAGATTGGGTATCAATTAAGTTAGTTTTCAACCCGGGTGTTGCTGAAGAAGGCGCAATGTTTTTCTTCGACAATCTTACACAAGGTGAAAGTACAGTTGATCCTTGCGAAGGTGTGGTGGCATTAGCCAATATCATCGATGATTTCGAA
>JALYSC010000016.1:7215-14847 GCA_030855005.1 Bacteroidota bacterium
TAACTATGATTATCTCGCAGGTGCTGAATTGCTCACTGTAGTAGGCAATCCTCTTATTTCTGGTGCAAATAGCTCAACATATGTGGGCCTTTATGAAGACCAGCCAAATCAACCATGGCAGGCACTTTGTATTGATCTTCAAAGTGGTGCTGATCTTTCTGTATACAACCAGTTTTCATTACAAGTATTAGGTGATGCTGCTGTTCCTGTTTTGCTAAAGCTGGAAGGTGGTACAAGTCCTGGATATGAAGTTTGGACAGCTACAACAAAGCCGGGTGAGTGGGAAACGATCACAGCTGATTTTTCAAGCCAGGTCGGAACGGATCACACAAGAGCATGCATATTTTTAAATGCCGGTGTTGAAGTAGGCACGCAGGATGATTATTATCTGGATAATATTCAATTTGCGCATGCAGACTTTACAGGCTGCATTATCAATTTTGATCAGCCAGCATTTCTTCCCACAGAATGGAATTATTTCCCTGCAGATGATTCAGGTGCATTTTCAGTAGTTGACAATCCTGATCCAAGTGGGATCAATACAAGTCAGAAAGTAGGACGTGCGGTCGAAAAGGCTTCCAGCGGACAACCTTGGCAAGGCATGTTTACACATCTTCCTGCACCAATCGTATTTGGTGATGATAAGATTGTAAGGATGAAAGTTTACTCCTCAAAAATCACCACGATTACAATGAAGATTGAAAGTCCGCATACTCCGGGTGCTCCTCCATCTTCAGGGGACAATACAGTGAGCAATACACTTATCAATGAATGGGAAGAATTGTCATGGGATTTTAACCTATCTCCTGTCCCTATTCCGGATGATGGCATGTATGACGTGATTACGCTGATATTTGACATACTCAATATTCCTGCAGAAGACGCCATCTATTATTTTGATGATGTTTCATTGTCAACAGGTGAGTGTGCAACGGTAAGCAGTAATGGACCTCAAGCACCAGGTGATCTGACTATATCTCCGAATCCGGTTAGTGATCAACTTACAGTAGAAGATATTGGCAGAGTTACACGATTAGATGTATTCAGTCTTTACGGACAGCGCGTATCCAGTCAGATGACCGGCAACGCCAGCAGCACCTCGTTCAGCGTAAGTGAATTCCCTCAGGGCACTTACATTCTGGCAGGTTACGGCAGTAAAGGTGAACTTATAGCATTATCACGCTTTGTTAAAATATAATTCAGCATTGAAAGAAAATCGGGGAGTGCATTGCCTCCCCGATTTCTTTTTTATCAAAACTCTCACCTTACTTTTTTTTATTGGACTGACTTGGTCAGGCTGTAAAACAACAGTTGCTCCGGTTCTAAACGCGGTTGTTCCATACTCACTTCAGGAACTCGAGCATCGCACCTTCAATTATTTTTGGAAGCTCGCAGATCCTAATAATTTTCAAATACCGGATCGCTATCCAAACCTTACTTTTTCCTCCATAGCAGCTACAGGATTTGGGATTAGCGCCTACATATCAGGAGTTGAGAATAAATTTATTTCCCGCCAACAGGCCGCAAGAAGAACGCTTCAAACTTTAAATATTCTTTGGAAATTACCTCAGGGTCCCGAAGAGACAGACATAGCAGGGTACAAAGGATTTTATTATCACTTCCTCACTTTGGATAAAGCACTTCGTTATAAAAATGTGGAACTCTCTTCCATAGATACAGGACTACTGATGGCTGGAATTTTATCGGCCATGAGTTATTACGATGCAGCCAATCCAATTGAAGATTCAGTAAGATTAATGAGTGACATGCTATTTCGGCGCGTGGAATGGGACTGGATGTATATGAATGATAAAACACTTTCGATGGGTTGGCACCCTGAAGGTGGTTTTATACCAGCACAATGGATTGGATACAATGAAGCAATGATTTTACTAATCATGGCGATGGGTTCACCCACTCATCCTCTTCCTGCAGAAGCATGGAATGGTTGGGTTGAAGGTTATGATTGGGGTACTTTTGAAGGTCAGGAGAATGTGCAGTTTGATCCATTATTTGGACACCAATACAGCCACGTATGGATTGATTTCAGAAATATTAAGGATGATTACATGAGGGAAAAGAATATTGATTATTTTATAAATAGTCAACGCGCAACTGTATCCAATAGAAACTACTGCATCAGAAATCCTCTTCAGGCAACAGGATACAATCAATGGTGCTGGGGCCTGACTGCATGCGATGGTCCGGCGAATGAGAAGATTATAGTAAATCAAAAAGAAAGGCAGTTTTATGACTACCGCGCTCGCGGAGCTGCCATCACCGACATCGTTGATGATGGTACGATTGCACCTACAGCAGCAGCTGGGTCATATCCATTTACCCCGGAGATCAGTGATGCTACATTAAAATATATGTGGAATACCTATTACCAGGATTTGGTGGGTGAATATGGATTTAAGGATGCATTCAATTTAACCTATGTCACTAAAGAAACGCCTCGGGGTTGGTTTGATGAAGATTATCTTGGGATCGATCAAGGTCCCATACTTCTGATGATTGAAAATCACCAGACACAATTACTCTGGAATATTATGAAGAAAAACCCTTACATCCTTCAAGGCTTAAAGAAGGCTGGCTTCTCTGGTGGCTGGCTTGACAAATAATCAATCAACCAATAAAAAATAATTGATCGTATGAATTCCCGAATCAACTGTATTCCATTTTTCTCTCTTTTATTAGTAGTCGCCTCTTGTGTTACAACAAAGTCACAGCCAACTACTGCTGGCAAAAAGGTATCACGCATTGACAGTCTTATGTCCGTGATGACACTCGATGAGAAGATTGGTCAGATGACATTGTTTACAACTGACTGGGGCTCCACTGGCCCAACAATAAGGGAAGGATATCAGGATGACATTCGTAAAGGCAGATGCGGTGCTTTATTCAACAGTCACACTGCTGCATTCACACGACAACTGCAGGAAATTGCAGTCAAGGAAAGTCGACTTGGTATACCATTGATTTTCGGATATGATGTGATACATGGATACAAAACTATTTTTCCAATGCCTTTAGCGGAGTCCTGTAGTTGGGATCTGACAGCAATGGAATTGTCTGCTTCCATTGCTGCGGCCGAATCAGCAGCCGGAGGACTCCACTGGACTTATGCTCCAATGGTGGATATCACGCGTGAGCCTCGCTGGGGTCGCGTCATGGAAGGAGCAGGAGAAGATCCCTATCTGGGTTCATTAATCGCACGTGCACGTGTGCGTGGGTTTCAGGGAACTGGTTTTGAAAAGGCTGACAAAATCATGGCATGTATCAAACATTTTGCAGCATATGGAGCACCTACAGCAGGACGCGATTACAATACTGTTGACATGAGCGAGCGGACATTCAGAGATTTCTATTTGCCCCCCTATGCGGCAGGTATTGATGAAGGCGCTATGACAATCATGACTTCCTTCAATGATTTTGATGGTATTCCTGCAACAGCCAATGCGTTTTTATTAAAAAAAATACTGCGCAACGAATTAGGCTTTGATGGATTTGTAGTGACTGATTATACCAGCATCAATGAGATGGTCAATCACGGTTATGCACGCGACGATGCTCATGCCGGCGAATTGGCGGCAAATGCAGGTGTGGACATGGATATGCAGGGTGCAGTATTTCAAAGATTTCTCAAAGAATCAATTGCAGCAGGCAGAGTTGATATGAATACAGTCGATGCTGCTGTCAGAAGAATTTTTGAATCAAAAGAAGTACTTGGATTGTTTGATGATCCATACCGTTTTTCTAATGAAGCAAGAGAGAAGGCCGTAGTAATGGCACAGGCAAATCTGAATGCAGCACGTGATGTAGCGCGCAAATCAATTGTTCTTTTAAAAAATGCAAACAATACTTTACCTCTTGCCAAAGCAATTAAAACTATTGCACTCGTAGGCCCACTAGCAGATTCAAGAATTGATATGATGGGCGCATGGAGCGGTGCCGGAGAAGGTGAAAAATGTGTCAGCATGTTAGATGCAATGACTACGCGCTCAAAAACAGATGGATTTGCTTTGACACATGCAAAAGGTTGTAACATCGAAGGAACCGATCAATCCGGCTTTGCAAGCGCAATGACGATTGCACGTAATGCAGACATTGTAATTGCAGTAGTAGGAGAAAATAAAGACATGAGCGGTGAAGCAGCGGCACGTGGAGATATTTCTTTGCCAGGTATTCAGGAAGAATTTATTCGTCAGTTAAAAGCTACAGGAAAACCTGTTGTAGTAATTCTTATGAATGGCAGACCACTAACCATTCCATGGCTTGAAGAAAACGTAGACGCTATCGTGGAAGCATGGTGGCTCGGCACAGAGGCAGGACATGCAGTGGCGGATGTACTCTTTGGTGATTACAATCCATCCGGTAAACTGACCATTACTTTTCCAAGACATCTTGGACAGGTACCGGTGTATTATAATCAGAAAAATACTGGTCGTCCTTATGATCCCAATAGTAAATGGAATACAAAATATCTTGACATGCCGAATGCGCCTCTTTATCCATTTGGATTTGGCCTCAGTTATACCACTTTTAGTTATGAACCTGTAATGGTTTCCGCTGAGCAATTTAAAATGGGTGAAACGTTGACCTGCAGTGTTAAAGTGACAAATACCGGCTCAAGAGCAGGGGAGGAAATCGTTCAATTATATGTGCGGGATCTCGTAGGAAGTGTTACTCGGCCGGTAAAAGAATTGAAAGGTTTTGAGAAAATTAAACTCGCTCCCGGTGAGAGTAAAAATGTTACTTTTAAACTATCCTCAAAGGACCTTGCATTTCATACAGCAGATATGACATTCACTGCAGAACCTGGCGAATTTTGGATTATGGCAGGTCCCGATTCAGAACGCCTGACGCGCAAAGTAGTAAAGCTGATACCTTAAATCACAGATATCAGACGACGAATTGATTAATGCTCACAGGTAATAGTATTATATGAAAGCTAAACTTTTACTCCACTTTATTTTTCTCTTCTTTGCTCTACCTGTTACCTGGTCCCAGGTCACTGTCACCGGGGTAGTGCTGGATGCTAGCAATGACAATGCGCCTATGATTGGTGTGACAGTGCAGGAGAAGGAGTCGGATCGCGGTGCCATCACAGATTTGGACGGGCGATTTAGTCTCGCTGTTGCCAGTGAGAATTCAACACTTATCTTTAGATACACTGGTTATGAAATGGTGGAAGTGCCTTTAATGGGTCGCACTGAATTAGAAATTCAGCTTTCTGAAGGAGCTTTCCTGATCGATCAGGTTGTAGTGGTTGGATATGGTGTTCAAAAGAAAAGTGACCTGACAGGCGCTGTCTCTTCTGTCAAAGGAAGAGATATCTCCCGTGTAACATCTTCAAATGTTGAGCAGGCACTTCAGGGAAAAGTTTCTGGCGTTTATGTCGCTCCTTCATCCGGAACACCAGGTGCGGGCGCAGTCATTCGTATACGCGGGACAGGCACATTGAATAATGCAAATCCGCTCTATGTCATCGATGGAATGATCACCTATGATGCGACAATTGTAAGTCCTGAGGATGTAGCCAGTGTAGAGGTGTTGAAAGATGCATCTGCTGCCGCCATCTATGGTAGTCGAGGAGCAAACGGAGTTATCATTATTACAACAAAGTCTGGCTCATTCAGGGATAAAGCCTTCATCTCTGCGTCCGCATTTTATGGAATACAGGAGATCACAAAAAAAATCGAATTGCTAAATGCAGGTGAGTTTGCTTCTGCATACAATGATTTAAGAGGCCAGGCTTTTTATCCAAATCCTGATTCACTTGGAGCCGGAACAGACTGGCAGGATGAAATATTCCAGATGGCACCAATGTACAGCGCTTCATTTAGTGCTACAGGAGGGTCAGAAAAATCAACTTATAGTTTTAGTACCAATTATTATTCGCAGGATGGGATTATAAAAAATTCTCACTTTGATCGCCTTACACTTCGCCTTAACTCAGAGCATAAACTGAATAATTGGCTTTCGATAGGGAATAACTTGGCGTACATGAGTAATCGTGAAGATGTGGCTCCTGGTGTGGTGAATAGTGCTTATCGAATGCCATCGGTTTTTACCCCACGAGATAGTACAGGTGATTTTACAGATCCTACTTTCTTTGGACTTGCATTGGCTAATCCGGCGGCTGACCTTTTCTATAAAAGCAATAATAAACAGACCGGTAATCGTCTTTTTGGAAATTTATACGCAGACATACACTTCCTCAAGAACTTCACTTTCCGATCCAATTTTGGTTTGGATAGAAGATTACGAAGAGGAAGAGTTTTCGAACCTGAATTTGAAGTGAGTGCTTCCCAACTCAACAGAAATGACAGACTTAGTGTAAATTTTGATGTTGGTAACGAATGGATTTGGGAACAGACACTGACATACGATCGTACGTGGGGTGAACATCACCTTACAGCTCTGCTTGGTTATACCGCAGAGCAACGTGAATATGAAGGCATCTCCGGAAGTCGGGAAAATTTTCCGGGGACCGCCGAGGAATTATTATACCTATCCGCCGGAAATGACACCACACAGATGAATGGCAATTTTGCAGGCGATGAAGCACTGACTTCTAATCTATATCGTTTGAACTACGGCTTCATGGATAAATATCTCCTGACTGTTACTTTACGCACAGACAGATCAAGTCGATTTACTAAAGCCAACCGTACCGGTAACTTTCCGTCAGCAAGTATAGGATGGAACATCGGAGCTGAGCCGTTTTTATCTAACGTTGACTGGTTAGACCGATTAAAAGTGCGAGCGAGCTATGGTATCCTCGGCAATCAGGCTTCTTCTTCACCATATCCATCAACGGGTGCTGTCACAAGCGGCTTATATGGAATATTTGGTACTGACGAAAGCCTCAACCAGGGTGCCACGCTAATTTCATTTGCCAATTCAAATCTCCGATGGGAGACATCTCGTCAGACAGACATCGGATCAGAGGTTAGTTTGTTTGATGGCAAATTTGAATTGGAAGTGGACTGGTATGACCGTTTGACTTATGATATTATAGCATCAGTTCCTATTCCCGACTATGTTGGCTCACAGGATGATCCGGTTGTCAATACTGCCAAAGTGGACAACACAGGTTGGGACATCTCTGCATTGTGGAGGCAGACATTAAATAAATTCTCTTACAGCATTGGTGTCATAATGTCTCCTGTAAAAAATGAGGTCATTAAACTAGCTGAAGGACGAAGTGAAATTTTTGCCGCAGTCCTCAATGGTGAACCTGCAACACATACAGTGGTTGGATTACCTATAGGATCTTTCTTCGGATATCAGGTTGCGGGTGTATTTCAATCACAGGAAGAAATCGATGGCTCACCTAATTTTGGTATTGAAAAACCAGGCGATATCAGGTATGCTGATACGAATGGCGATGGAGATTTGAATGGTATCGACAGGGTTTATCTGGGCAGCCCTATACCTACATTATCGTATAGCCTCAATACCGGCTTCGAATGGAATGGCATTGAACTCTTCGCGGATCTGGTGGGCGCCAGCGGTCATAAAGTTTTTAATGCAAAAGAAACTTTTCGTTTTGCAGTTTATAATTTCGAAAAGCATGTCGTTCACCGTTGGACTCCTGACAATCCATCGCTCACAGAGCCGAGG